>JAZSMB010000159.1:0-25329 GCA_045535685.1 Candidatus Scatosoma sp. | reverse complement strand
GGTCAAACCGTCGAATTTATACTCAACGGTGTAGCGTGAACGCATACCTGCCCCCATCGTAGCCTTTTCTACGCGCGTGGTAAACGCCGTCAGCTCTTCTTCCGTCACACATTTGTCCAAGCTAAAAAGACGGGCGATATGCACGTGTTTTTCAAACCCTTTGATCGGTTCGCCGCCTACGCGCTTGGTGGGGCTATCGTCCAAAACGACGCCCGTTTGCTCTTCGAGTTTTCTAAGCTCGTCGTATAAGGCGTCGTATTCTTTATCCGACACCGTAGGGTTATCCAGCACGTAATATTCGTGCGCCCATTTGTTGAGGATATCTACCAGTTCTCTTTGTCGATTTTGCATAGTGTTCCCTTTATCCGTAGTGGTTTTTCGAGCAATATTGTATGAGCCGTAAACGTTCAAATGCGAGTAAGACAAGGCGTTGCAAGCACGGTGCAGGGAGCGTACTTGGGGTACGTGACCAAAACGCGCGGAGCAACAACGCAGTATTACGACGTATTTCAACGTTTACATAATGGTGAGTGGTGCTAAATTTGCGGAAAGCTGCTTAATCCCCAAACCGCCTTCAAACGCAATATCCACGATCATGTTTGCGCCCATTCCGCGAACGCCCACGATCGTACCGACGCCAAATTTCGGGTGTTTTACCTTTACACCGATTTTAAACGCGCTAACGTCTTTTGCCGTAGCAGGCGTTTTGGGTTGTACGCCGCGCGAAATGCCGCCGTAGGTAAAACCGCCTTGCTTGCTGGTATTGGTCGTATGCGCGCTGCTTTGCGCGCCGCCGTAAGAACTGCTTGACGCAGAGCCGTACGTTTTTGCGCCGTTCCACGCCGAGCGCGAAATGGACGAGTTTTCCCTCTCGCGATTTGCGCCGTAGCTACCGTACGAGCCGTAGGTATAACCACTCTTTTGGCTACCGTAAGCGTTATTCGTCGCATACCTGCCCCCGCCGTACGCCGCATTTGAATACATATCGGGATCGTCGTAATCGCCGTAGCCCATCGGGCGCAAGCGTTGTTCTTTGGGTAAATCGATAACGGAAGAAAGCTCTTTTAAGAACCTGCTTCGCGCCGTTTGTTCGCGTTTACCGTACAAATATCTGCTTTTCGAGCGCGTGAGATAAATACGCTCTTTGGCACGCGTAATGGCTACGTAGGTTAAGCGGCGTTCTTCTTCCATGTCGTCGTTATTCGACACCGCGCGCGATACGGGCAGGATATTTTCTTCCATTCCCACCACGAACACGCATTTAAATTCTAACCCCTTTACCGAGTGAATGGTCGCAAGCGTGACGTAGTTGCTATCGTCCATTTCGTCGGTATCGGAGGAAAGAGTTACTTGGTTGAGATAATCGGTAAGCGTTGCGTCTTTATTCAAACGGCAATAATCGTCTACCGAGTTGATAAATTCTTCGATATTCGCGCGTTTATTGATACTCTCGTCCGAGTCGTCGGCGTACACTTCGCGCATACGCGTATCGGCAACAACTTTTTTGACAAGCTCGTTCACAGGCATATCTTGGCTGTCCAAAATCCAAGTTTTGACGGCGTTTCTAAACTCCGTCAGCTTTTGTTTCGTACCGCTCGTAAAGCCCATTTCGTCTAAATCGAGCAGGGCGTCGTAAACGGATAACTCGTTTTCGAATGCGTAATTTTGCAGCGTTTCCACCGTTTTCGCGCCGATTCCGCGCTTGGGGAAGTTGATAATTCGCGTAGCCGCTTCGCTGTCGAACGGGTTATTAATTAAGCGCAAATACGCCAGCATGTCCTTGATTTCTTTGCGCTCGAAGAATTTGAAACCGCCAAACACTTTATACGGGATTCCGTCCGAAGTGAATTCTTGTTCGAACGAGCGGGTGAGTGCGTTGAGCCGCATCAAAACGGCAAAATCGCAGTAATCGTAGCCGCGTTCGACAAGGCGCGCAATCGCATAGGCGATATACCGTGCTTCGCCGCTTTCTTCGTCCGCTTCGTGCACGGTGGGTTGTTCGCCCTCGTCGTTTTCCGTCCACAGCGTTTTGTCTTTTCTGCCGTGGTTGTTTTTGATGACGCTGTTGGCAAGCGTTAAGATATTTTTCGTGAAGCGGTAGTTGCGTTCCAGTTTAAATACTTTCGCGTTTTTAAAGTCTTTTTCAAAGTGTAAAATGTTTTCTATCTTCGCGCCGCGCCAACCGTAAATAGACTGGTCGTCGTCGCCCACTGCAAACAAATTACCGTGCGTAGAAGAAAGCATTTTAATAATTTCGTATTGCACGGCGTTGGTGTCTTGGAACTCGTCCACCAAAATGTAGCGGAATTTACCGCTCAAATACCCCAGCGCGTCTTCGTCGTTTTTTAAAAGTTTTCTCGTTTCGTTGAGTAAATCGTCAAAATCCAACGCGTTGTTTTCACGCAAGTGTTTTTGATAGCGCGTATAAATTTTTACAACGTCTTCAATGTCGTAATCGCCGGCGTATTCGATGCCGTATTCTTCCGGTTCAAGCCCCAGCATTTTCGCATTCGCGATATGGTATTTTACCGATTTTAATAATTTTTCATCGTCGTAATCGCATTCTTGGAACGATTTTTTGATGATGTTGTTGCGTTCCACTTCGCTGTATATGGAAAAGTTTTGTTGCAGCCCTGCTTCGGTCGCGTACATACGCAAAATTTTCACGCACATACTATGGATCGTGCATACCCACGCTTGCGAAACGTCCACGATACGCGAAAGGCGTTCTTTCATCTCGTTTGCCGCCTTGTTCGTAAACGTAATTGCCAAAATGGCGGAGGCAGGTACGCGTTTATCTTCGACAAGGTGCGCAATACGCGACGTTAAAACGCGCGTTTTTCCACTCCCCGCGCCCGCAAGAACAAGCACCGCGCCTTCCGTTTCCAGCACAGGTTTAATCTGTTCGTCATTCAGTTTTTCAAGTATTTCATTCGTCGATATCATAACGAGTATATTATACCATATTTCCGCGCGTTTTGCAAGTGGGTTGGCGACTTTTTCTTATCCCTTTTACGCGTTTTTAAGGGGCAACTCGAAAACGTACTCGCGGCGAAACCGTTCCAACGCGCGCAAGTATCGTTCGCTTAAACGCAGGTTATAACGCTGCTTTTCTTCGTACGAGAGCGCGTTATAATATTCTTGGTCCGTAAGCCTGCCGATCGCGTCGCTGATTTCCCCTTCGGAGAGTAGAATTTCTTTTACTTTGAGATAAAATTCATCCTCAGGCATACCGGAAATTTTTGCGCTGATTTGCTCGGTTAAATAACGGCTTGCTTTGCTTTCGTTGACGCCTGCCGCGCGCGCTTTTTCCATCTGCTTGTCCACGTCTTTTTTACATTCTGCCCAAAATCCGCTTTTCATACGGGATTTGGCGCGTTTTGCTTCGTCTTTTAATGTGCGTTCAGTCTTTTTTTGTTCGTTCCACATACTTCTCTTCCTTTTTTCGACATTTTTCGCAACAAAAAAAGCTCACTGCCTTAGTGAGCTTTTTTGTTTTTAGTTTCTACTTCTCTTACGAGCCGCTTCGGATTTTTTCTTTCTTCTTACGGAAGGTTTTTCATAAAATTCCTTCTTTCTCAAATCGCCGATAATACCGTCGCGGGAGCATTTTCTTTTGAAACGACGAAGAGCGCTTTCAACGTTTTCGTTTTCTCCAACTTTTACCGTAGACATTTCCTTTTCACCAACCTTTGCCGATGCGTTTATTACTTACTCGATAATTATATCAATTTTGCAAAAGCGTGTCAAGTCTTTTTTCGCGCTTTTCATACCTTTTTAGTGGAATTTTACAGTTTTTTCCACGCATTTACCCTGCGTTTGACGAATTTTGTCAAAGCCAACGTTATCCCACGAGTTCGAAATCTTCCGCAGGGTGCTTGCACCAAGGACAGATGAAATCGGCGGGCAGTTCGTCCCCTTCGTGCGTATAACCGCAAATTTTACAAACCCATTTTCTCTTACCGCCCTCCGTTTTCGCTTGCGGACGCGGTTTGATATGATGCTGATAATATTCGTACGTCACGGACGGCTCTAAAGAGAGTTTTTTCGCTTCCGTCACTTCCGCAACGAACAAAGTATGCGTGCCGTAATCGTGCGTGCCAACCACTTTCGCGGACAGTACCGCGTTGGTATATTCGGGCAAATAATATAAGCCGTTTTCCGTTTTGGGATAGTTTTCGCCAGCAAATTTGTCGGTATCTCTGCCAGAACAAAAACCAAACTTTTCAAAGATGGCAAACGGCACGCTTTGCGTTAAAACGGATACGTTCAATACGCCCGTTTTACGAATCAACTCGTCGGTATAATTTGCTTTATTGACAAATACCGTGATGCGCTTGGGGTTATCCGTGATCATCGACACCGTGTTCACGATACAGCCGTTTTGCTTTTCCCCGTCCGTGCTCGTGAGCATATAAAGCCCGTAAGTGAGTGTATACATCGCTTCTTTCTCGATCATATCTTTGCTCCTAAAAGTATTTGACGGCGTTTTCCGCCGTCGTTTAAGATGGTGCTGTTTTGCTTACGATTTCCAAAGCCCGTGCAGGTTGCAATACGCGTACGCCGCTACGAATTTATCCCCGTCTGCCAAACTGAACGCGGACACGGGTACGTCGTTTGCCGATAAATGCTTTACTTGATACCCCTTTTCCGTTTCGATTGCCACCCACAAAATTAAGTGTTCTTCACTCATCGGATGCGCAACGCTGCCTACGTCCACTTTTACTTGTTTGCATTTTTTCGTCACGATGGGCACGTGCTTTTCCTGCGACGCGTCGGTGGACGAGGGAATCAATTCTACCCAGCCCTCAAGCTTTAATTCTTCTTTGGAAATAATCGTCTTTTTACATTTTTCACATTGATATACTTTTAACATATTTTTTTCTTTCCTTTTTATTATTAGGATTTAATCCTATTTATATATTATCATAAACTTTCGCACTTGTCAATAGTTTGTGAGAAAAAAGTTAAAAAAATAAGTAAAAATTTACCACTTTATTTTACGCGAAAATCATTAAGACATCATACCCGAAATAACGTCGAGTACTTTATCGTGACAACCGCCGCAACCGGTGGAACAATGGGTGATCATTTGCACCTTTTCAAACGCTTTTTCCACGTCGGTAAACGTTTTTTCGGTGTGTAATGCTTTTTCGATGTCCGCTTCGGATACTTTCATACAATTACAAATAATTTTGTTTTCCATTATTTTACTCTCCTAAATATTATATATAAAACACGCGGTTTTCATTTCTGGGTTTTTCTTGCGGCTGCATATCGGGGTAGCCGACGATACAATTACCGATGCCCTCGTATTCGCCTTCGATACCGAGCTGGCGTAAAATGGCTTTGCCTTCTTCCGTTTCAAACGTTTCTTTCGCGCGATGAATCCAACACGCGCCAAGCCCCAGCGCGTGCGCGGCAAGCATCAAATTTTCCATCACGAGCGAGCCGTCGTAAACGTACGTGGGCACGGTTTTATCCGCTAACACAACCAACACGCAAGGCGCGCCGTAGAACGGATCTTTTCTAAAAAACGGGTCTTTGCCTGCGTTGAGTTTGGACAGTTCGTCGCGTACATGGGTATCCGTTACCACCAAAATGATGGGCGATTGCTTATTTAAGCCCGACGGCGCTTGTAAGCCTGCCGCCACGATTTGGTCAATCAGCTCTTTGGGTACTTGGTCGGGTTTATACGCCTTAACGCTTTTTCTCGACAGCATGGTTTTTAAAGTTTCGTTCATCGTTTACTCCTTATAAAAAAGTTGGTTTTCTTGATAGTTTTTCAGTACTTGAACCATATCCGCCGCCACTTCTTTCGCACCTGATAAATCGTGGTCGAGATAGTTACCGCATTCTTTTGCGCTGTATCCTGGTATTTCGCCTTGAAAATCGCGCACGAACGCCATTCCGCTTTGTATAAGCGCAATCGCGTCCGCTTTGCTTACGCTATCGCGCAGCAACACGTAAAAACCCGTTCTGCAACCCATCGGACCTACGTAGAGTACTTGCTCAAAAAACGCGCTGTTGCGCATAAACGTAGCAAGCAAATGCTCGATGGTATGCGCGGCGGAGTTGGATAAATAATCGCCGCCGTTGGGCTTTTTCATACGGATATCGTAGGTAATAACATCGCCGTCCACGCGCGAGATATACATTCCTTTTTCCAAAGTATCGTGGTTGACGGTAAAACTTGCTATTTTTTTCATACTATTAAATAACCTTTACGCCCTCTTTTTGCAAAATTTCCACCGCTTTATCGGGTGTGGAAGTTTTGAAACCGATTTGCGCGTGGCCGTCGCAGCCTGCAAACGAATACATATACTCGATATTGACGCCGCCTTCGTATAAGTGAATTAAACAATCGGCAAGCGCGCCCGATTGATCGGGGACTTCGAGTGCGACAAGCTCCACGCACGAGCATAAAAACCCTGCCTTTTTCAGCGCGGCAAGCGCACAATCGTTATCTTCGGTAATGATACGCAAAATACCAAATTCTTTGGTGTCGGCAATCGACATAGAACGCATATTTACGTTCGCGTCTTTGAGTACTTTGCAACATTCGCTTACTCTGCCTTCCCTATTTTCCAAAAATACGGCAATTTGTTTAATCATAGTTTTCTCCTTATTTGAGCTTGCGTTTATCGGTAATGCGTTTTGCTTTACCCTCGCTGCGCGCAATCGTGCCGGGCGATACCAGCGTAATTTTCGCGCTGACCGACAACGCCGACGCCATATCCGCCGTTAAGCGCTTGCGGATATCCTCCACGTGCGCCACTTCGTCCAGCGCAACGTTGGGCGAAAGTTCCACCATAATTTCCATTACGTCGAGATTGTTTACCCTATCCACGTTGATATGATAGTGCGGTTCTACGCTTTCGTTTTTCAAAAGTACGCTTTCGATTTGCGAGGGGAATACGTTTACGCCGCGAATGATCAGCATATCGTCGCTTCTGCCCGTGATTTTGTTGAGTTTAACGCTCGTTCTTCCGCAAGGGCAAGGGTCGTCGTTTAAACTTGCAATATCGCGCGTTCTATAACGAATCAGCGGCATACCTTCTTTGGTGAGCGTGGTAATAACCAGCTCGCCCGATTGACCGTAGGGCACGGGCTCCAACGTATCCACGTCCACGATTTCGGGGTAGAAATGGTCGTCTTGGAAGTGCATACCCGTTTTAAACTCGCAATCGCACGCAACGCCCGGACCGGCGATTTCTGAAAGTCCGTAAATGTCGCAAGCGCGAATATTTAAGCGTTTTTCGATGTCCTCGCGCATACCTTCCGACCACGCTTCCGCACCGAATACGCCCCCTTTAAGACGAATATCTTCGCCGATTTTTAAGCCCATTCTTTCGATTTCTTCCGCTAAATAGATGATATACGAGGGCGTGCAACAAATAACGTCCGCCTCAAAATCGCAAAGCAGTTGAATTTGCTTTTGCGTATTGCCCGCCGATGCGGGTACGACGCATGCGCCCAGCGTTTCCGCGCCGTAGTGCATACCCAAACCGCCCGTAAACAAGCCGTAGCCGTACGATACGTGCACGACGCTTTCTGCACTTGCGCCTGCCATAACCAGCGAACGAGCCGCGCATTCTCCCCACATATCGATGTCTTTTTGCGTATAGCCGGCAACGGTGAGTTTGCCCGTCGTCGCACTCGACGCGTGTAAGCGCACAAGATCTTTTTTGGGGCGCGCCATCATACCAAACGGGTACGCGTCGCGCAAATCTTGCTTAACGGTAAAGGGAAGTTTCGAGATATCGTCGATAGATTTGATATCTTCGGGTTTTACCCCCATTTCGTCCATTTTTTTACGGTACGGGGGTTGATGTTCGTATGCGTATTTAACGATTTTGACAAGGCGCTGAGATTGCAAAGCGCGCTTGTCTTCTTTACTCATCGTTTCGATTTCTTTTTGAAAGTACTGCATAATTATTTCTTCTTTTTCTTTGTTTTGCTTCGTTTAATTTTCTTGCGCCGCTTGATAACCCAAGCGCAACGCTTGTAAATTTAATGCTTTGAATTTTTCAGGCACGCAAGATAAAATCGCTTGTTCCATTTTGTCTTTGTCCATATTGCAACAAGCGCAAGCCGCGCCGATCATAACCACGTTGGTCGCCTTTTCGCTGCCTGCTTGTTTTGCAAGTTCACGCGCGTTGACAAACCGCACGCCTTTTTCTAAAAGCAACGTTTCTTTTAAGTTTTCGGGGTATTTCGCCGCGCCCGTGATACAGGGCATCGGTAAAATTTTCTCTTCGTTGACAAGGAGCGTTCCGCCGTCTTTTAAAAAGTGCTTTACACGCGCCGCTTCCAACGTTTCAAACGCCAAAATTACGTCCGCGCCCCCTTCCCAAACGACGGGAGAATACACTTTTTCGCCCATACGCACGTGCGTCGTCACGCTGCCGCCGCGTTGGCTCATACCGTGGATTTCACTTAACTTACAATCCATTCCGCACAGCAACGCGTATTTACCAAATACACGGCTGGCAAGCAAAGTCCCTTGACCGCCTACGCCGGAGATGAGAATATTCAACATATCAATTCGCCTCCTTTTCGATGCAATGGAAAGGGCAAATTTGCGAACATACTTCGCAGCCCACGCACATGGATTTGTCGATTACGATACCGTTTTCGCCCATGCTAATCGCAGGACAGCCGATTTTCATACACTTACCGCACTTTTTACAATCGTGCACGCAAACGGTGGGTTTTTTACTCTTATCCAAAAGCGCGCAAGGTCTTTGCGCGATGATGACGCTCACTTCTTTGGACGCAACCGCCGCCTTAACCGCTTTTTCCACCGCTGCTACGTCGTACGCGTCCACGATTTGCAAATCGTTCACGCCGCACGCTTTCACAAGTTCGTCCAAAAGCACGATGGGCGCAGGTTCGCCTTTGATATTCTTGCCCGTTGCGGGATGTTGTTGATGCCCCGTCATACCCGTCGTCGAGTTATCCAAAATCATAAGCGTAATGCCGCTTTGGTTATACACCGCGTTGATAAGCCCCGTCACGCCGCTATGTAAAAAGGTCGAGTCGCCGATCACCGCTACGTTATTACTTTCACCGCCAGTCGCTTTCTTAAATCCGTGCGCCATACCTACCGACGCACCCATACATACCACGGTATCCACCGCCGACAAAGGCGCAACCGCGCCCAGCGTATAACAGCCGATGTCCCCGTTTACGGTGAGTTTTAACTTATTGAGTACGTAAAACACCCCTCTATGCGGACAACCCGCGCACATTACGGGAGGACGGGCAGGCACTTGCATGGGCGTTTCACTTTGTTGTACTTCGCCGAATTTTTCCGCAATTTTTAAAACGGAAAGTTCGCCTTGCAACGAGAAAATCGACTTGCCTTCGCAAGCAATCCCCGCTGTTTTGAGCGTTTCTTCCATAAACGGTTCTAATTCTTCAATGACGTAGAGTTTTTTAACTTTTTTCGCAAAATTTTCAATCGCTTGCACGGGGAGCGGGTAGGGAGTGCCTACTTTAAATACGTTCGCCGTCGGCAACGCCTCTTTTACGTATTCGTAAACCACGCCTGCGCAAACGACGCCGATTTCGTTTTCGCTCGTATATTGAGCAACGTTGATAGGTGCGGTGTTGACCATCTGCGCAAACGCTTTTTCGCGTGCTTCCACCGCGACGTGGCGTTTGATGGCGTTCGCAGGCATACATACGTATTTGGCGATATCTTTTTGATACGGCTTGTTTTCCGTTTCGTTTCTTTCGCCAAGCTCTACGATTCCGTGCGAGTGCGCTACTCTCGTCGTTACGCGTAATAAAACGGGTGTGTCGTATTGTTCACTCCATTCGTACGCGAGTTTCATAAATTCTTTCGCTTCTCCTGCCGACGAGGGTTCGAGCATAGGAATATGCGCGCTTTTTGCATAGTAGCGCGAGTCTTGTTCGTTTTGCGAAGAATGCATACCCGGATCGTCCGCAACGACGATTACGAGCCCTGCGTTTACGCCCGTATACGCCGCCGTAAACAGCGGATCTGCCGCTACGTTCAAGCCCACGTGTTTCATACACGCCATTGCGCGCGCGCCTGCGACGGACGCGCCGATTGCTACTTCTACCGCTACTTTTTCATTCGGTGCCCATTCCGCGTAGATATCACTCATTTTTGCGAAATTTTCCGCGATTTCCGTGCTGGGCGTACCGGGATAAGCGGAAAGCACTTTTACCCCCGCTTCCCACGCGCCGCGCGCAATCGCTTGGTTGGTTAACATCAATTCTTTCATTTTGTATATTTTCCTTGCTATAAAAGGTTTTTCTCCGTGGATAAAATTTACGCTTTGACCGTGACGGTATAAAGGAGCGGCGTGTTCGCGTCCGTTTTATCGATGCGGATACGAACGCTATCGCTGTCCGCTTGATGCGCAAACGTAAATTCTTTCTTGCCCGTAATATCTTCGCGGACGGTATATACTTTGTCGCCCACGGTCACTTGTACGTTGAGCGTAGGCGTTGCGCTTGCAAACGTAAGCGTAATTTTATTTTCTTTGCCCTTTACCGTCTTTACTTCGTACGAGAACCAGCCGTGCGCGTTGATTTGGCTCCACTTCATACCCGCGCGGTTGCCGGGGATGCGGCATTGTTCGCCGTCAAGGAGCAGCGTGTCGCTAAAGTTGACTTCTTTCATAAGTTTATGCCCTTCGCAAGCGCTGCCGCAAAGGATATAATCGACGAGGTCGGTGCGCTTTTGCATAGCCACAAACGCTGCCTTTTCCGCTTCGAAACATTCCATCAATACGGCGGTAAAATCGCTGTCCGTCTTGTCTTTGCCTGCAAGATGTCCGCACGCGCCGTAGAAGTTATAATACTGCTCGCCAAGCTCCGCTTTGCCTTCCGCGTTGATTGCGTCGATCGTTTCTACGCAAGCACGCAAATCGGTTTCGTATTTACTTTCGCCCGTTTCGAAATATTTGGTATATGCAAACAGCGTATAGGCAAGCTCCTTCCAAAGTTTTGCAACCAAATCGAGGTTTCTAAACTTAACGTAGAGTTTTTGATACTCGGTATCGCTCATTTGACCTTTCAACGCTTGAACGTCGGCAAATAATTGCGCTGCTTCTTGCGCAGCTTCTTGTTTTTCTTGCAATAAACTTTCAATGCTGCCGCGTTGCCAACCGATGGGGATAAACCATTCGCCCGAGGCGATTTCGCATTTGTCTTTCATAATTTCGAACAAGAAATGGTTTTTTACGTGGTTGACTTCGGGGAAGTTACTGCCTTGCGTGAAGTAATAACCGTTGAGATAGAAAATCTTCTTTTGGTTTTCTTCCGTCTTTTCCATAATATCGCGCACCGCTTTGCCTGCTTTGCCGTAGCGGTCAGCGAAAAATTTGTCAAGCTCTTCGTCCACGTTTTTGCCGTTGAGAAGTGCATACGTGACGATTAAATTGGATTCGTTTACGCTATCGAACGGGTGCGAATAGTCTCTATCCACGCGCAATACGAAACCGTGATGAGGGAATTCGTTGCAATAGTGGTATTTATGTACGATATGTTCTCTAAACATAATGGGAAGTTTGCCTTTGCCAAAGTATTCGCCAAACACGTCCCCTTCTACGATGAACGGATTTCCCGTGATTTCTTTAAAGAAATCGTTATCAGGCAAGGAAAGCGACCAGTCGAACTTCGTCCACTTGTCCATAACCATCATTTCCGGCGAAATTTCTTCGTACGCTTTGAGCATCATTTGTTGATCTTCCGCAACCGACGCAAAGGGACGCACGATTAACTCTTTGCCAAGTGCTTTGCATTGATCGTACAACGTTTTGGTTACGAGTTTAACGCGCGCGATTTTATCCAGCTTTTGGTTTTTTAATTTCAAAAGCGGAATTTTCGTTTCGTGTAACGTCAAAATAACGCCGTCCATCTTCGGATACGCCGCGAAAAAGTCGATAATTTTATGCTCTAAATAATCTTTTACGATGGGGTGCGATACTTCGATATCCCCGTTTTCGTTTAAAACTTCGGGGAACGCTTTCCCAAATGCGTAGGGCAAATCCAACTCGTGGTGCCACATGTACGTTTTTACGCCTGCCGCGTGTGTGATTTCCAGCGCCTCGTTGACGACTTCCATACACATATTGACGTAATCCATATCCTTTTCGTTATTGAATTGCGCGTATTTACGGTTGGGCGTCATACCGTCGATATTCCCTTTCACGGGATCGTGAATCGGGCCTGTGAGTTGTACGTGGTTATAGCCGTATTTTACCGCGTAACGCATACAATAAAGCAAATATTCTCTTTCTACTTCGTCGGGATTGACAATTGAAATACCTTTTACGTAATTTTCCATCATTTTTTTGTACTCCTAAAAAACTGCAACGAAATCGTGCAAGGGTATTATAGCATATACCGCGAAGAAAATCAAGAAATTGAAACGGTATTTATTTTATAAAAATAAAAAACCGCGAAAAAATATTCGCGGTCGTGCGGTTTTCTATCGTTTGGAGGGTATATCGTTATTTTTGGAACAGCGTTCGAAAGGCAGGCGGCAACGGCGCGCGAAAGGACATAATTTCCTTGGTGATCGGGTGCATAAATTCCAGCGCGGAGGCGTGCAAACCCAAACGCTCTAACGGGTTTTTCGTATGTCCGTACTTATCGTCCCCCACGATCGAGTGTCCCTTTTCTTTTAAATGCACGCGGATTTGGTTTTTTCTGCCCGTATCGATTTTTACACGCACAAGCGAATAATCGGGCGTTTCCTTTTGCACTTCATAATGCGTAATCGCCTTTTGCCCCGTCGGATCGCTGGTCGAATAGGTCAAATTGTTTTTATTTTCTTTTAAATACGAAATAATCGTGCCCGTTTTTTGCTCGAAAACCCCTTCGGCAACCGCGTAATATTCGCGCAAAGATACCAGCTCGTTCCAATGCATTTTCAGCATAGAATGCAGTTTGATATTTTTCGCAAACACGAGTACGCCGCTCGTTTCCTTATCGATACGGTGCAATACGTACGGACGCACGTTCTTGCCCTGCGCAGCCAGATATTCCGCCGCGTAAAAGTACGCGCTTTCGGTGTCTTTGTCACTTTCCACCGACAACAGCCCCGCAGGCTTGTCAATCGCCAAAAAATCGTCGTCTTCGAAAATGATTTTTACCACTTTGGGTTGCGCGGGTTTGCTCGCCGCGGTTGTTTTTCTCGGCGGTTTGCGCGTAGTAGTTACTCCCCCTTGTACCGACGTTTTGGCAATTTTCACTTCGTCGTCTTTGGCAAGCGGAAAATCGAATTGCGTAACCACACCGCCGTTGACAAGCACTTGGCGTTTCGCAAGCAGCGTTTTTACGTTATTGCGCGAAGTGGCGCATTTTTTTAATAAAAACGCAAGCAAAGTATCGCTGTACCCCACCTTATACGTTGCCGTATATACGGGCGCGGACTTGCGTTCATCGCGTACCTGCCCCCGCCCTTTATCATTTTTTCTATCGTAATTTCTTCTCATAAGTTTCTTTATAAATCAAACGGATAATCGTTATCGTTGTTTCTTTGCGTTTGCTTTTTCCATTTGCGCCTTCTGCGCCACGCGTTGATTTTTTGGATAGGATACCGCCAAAAGAACAGAGCGATATTCAATAACGCAACGAGCAGGGCAATGCGCGCCGTCCAACCTGAAAAAATGAAAATGACCGTCAAGCCGATGATATCAATGAAAGCCAGCCATTTCATTTTGATAGGAATAAAGAAAAACAGCAAAACTTGATGGTCGGGATATAAAATTGCAAACGCCAAAAACAACGATAAATGCAAATATTCGGTCGTTGCGTACCCCGTGATAAAACCCGAGCCGATCGAACAAAGCACTCCGCAAAAATAGAATGCGTTAAACTTAAACGACCCCCACTCGTTTTCCAACGAATTACCTATCAGCCAGTAAAAATACATGGATACGGCAAAAGTGAACAAGCTCCATTGCTGAGGCATAAATACGAACGTTAAAACGCGCCAAATTTGCCCTTGCAAAATCAACGATTTATCAAAATACAGATACGCGGATACGCTGAATTGCGTAGCCGTATATACCGCCGTATCCAAAAGCCAAACGAGCGCCGTCCCGATTACGATAATATTCATCAGGTTTCTAATGGCGTACCGTCCCAGCTTTCTATCCAGTTTGTCAAGCAAAGTATTTCCGTACATGCCTACCCCGTTTTTTGTTTTTTACTTGTTTTCGTAGCGGATTTTAATAACCGCTTTTTTGATGGTTTTCGCGTCGTTCACCGCGCAACCGGGCAAGTGCGCCTCGATAGGATAGAGTACTACCCCTTCGCCCGTTTTATACGTAACCTCGTCCGCGCTCGTCCATTGATAGAACGAACGGTCTTTCTTTTCGTCGTATTCTTGCCCAAGCTTTAAAGGCGTTTTATCCGTATAATAAATTTTTTCTTCGCCGTCCAACATAAATTGTACGTCCACAAATTGAACGTGCGCTTCCATCATTTTCGTAGCGTCTTTCGTTGTTTCTACCGTGATGACGTTGATAAAACAATCGTCGCTAAAAACGTATTTACCGCACGCCGTATCCTTGTTCGCACTCGCTAAAAAATCAAGCGCGGCTTGCGGAACGTTAAAATATTGGGGCAGTTCTTGATAACTTGTAATTTTAATCATAGTATTTCTCCTGTTTAATCAGCTTCGTTTTCCGTCCGCTATGCTTATTGTTGACATATTTCGTTCGCAATACACGCAAGCTTTCGTTTACGTTTCTATTATACCATATCCTTTATCAAAAGTCACTACATTTCACAAAATTTCTTAAAAGTCCTTTTGCCGATTGCAGTAAACCCTTTCTTGGCAAGCAAAAAATAAGCGAACGGTGTTTTTCCGTTCGCCTATCCCACGTATTATAATTTTTTTATAACGTCCTCATACCCACCGTCGCCGTAGCGCACGCATTTGGAGACTCTTGCCAGCGTTGCAGAAGAAATATCCGTTTCTTCCACCACTTCGTTGTACGTTTTGCCCTGCAACAGCATTTTTGCCGCGTACAAGCGTTGACTCATCGCTTCTAATTCTTTAATCGTACACAAATCGTCTAAAAACTTTTCCGCCTCTTCCACCGTTTGCAATGCCACGAACGCCTTACAAAGCTCCATTTTCATCGTTTTGTCGTTTTTTAACGTCATTTTCCCACTCCTTATCCTTTATCATCGATTATTTTTATTTTGCTTTCGCAAAAAACGCTTTCGTTTTTTCATTTTTCGGTGCGTCGAAAATTTCCGTCGGCGAACCGATCTCTTCTATCACTCCGTCCGACATAAAAATCACTTTATCCGATACGCTGCGCGCAAACTCCATTTCATGCGTGACGATAATCATCGTTCTGCCTTCGTCGCGCAAACCCTTTATTACCTTTAATACTTCCCCGGTCAATTCGGGATCGAGTGCGCTGGTCGGCTCGTCAAAACACAAAATATCGGGCGAGAGTGCCAAAGCGCGCGCAATCGCCACCCGTTGTTGTTGACCGCCCGAAAGCTCGCAAGGATAGTTAGAAAGCTTATCCGCAAGCCCCACGCGCGTTAAGAGTGCGGTTGCCGTTTTTTCATTTTCCGCGCGCAACGTTTTCATTTGCTTTTTGCGTTCGAAAAAGCGAACGCCTTGTTGTTTTAACGCCCGTTCTGCGCGCGTATTCATTGCCAGCGTAACGTTTTCCATTGCGGTGTATTGCGGGAATAAATTAAAGTTTTGAAACACCATACCAAACGTCAGCCGTTTGTCGGCGTGCATATCCGCTTGTTTTCTATCCGTAGCAAAAGGGAATATCCCTTTGCCGTCCACGGTAATGCTGCCGCTATCCGCAATTTCCAAGAAATTCAAACAGCGCAAAAGCGTCGTTTTGCCATTCCCCGACGAGCCGATAACGGATACCACTTCGCCCTTTTCCATTTCGAAAGAAACGCCTTTCAACACCGCCGTTTCGCCAAATTTTTTTTGTAAGTTTTTTACTTCCAAAAACGCCATACTTACTCCTTATAATAGGACAGTTTCTTTTCTGCCCAACCGAGTAAAACGGTTAATATGCCGATAAAAATTAAATAGAACCCGCCTGCGTAGAATAAAGGCCAAATCAACCCGTCGAGCATCAATTCTTTCGCTTGGAAGATAAGTTCGACAACGCCGATGGTCGTGGCAAGCGAAGTATCCTTAACGAGCGTCATAATTTCATTGCTCATGGGGGGGATGGTTCTCTTTACCACCTGCATCAAAACAATTTTAACAAAAATTTGACCTTTTGTCAAGCCGAGTACCTGCCCCGCTTCGTATTGTCCGCTGGGGATCGATTGTATTCCGCCGCGGAAAATTTCCGAAAAATACGCCGCGTAGTTGATCGCAAACGCAACCAATACCGCAATAAAGCGAGTGCTGAAAGTGGTATCAAACCACGTCCAACCCGTATTCATAGACGGCCAGTTGAAAAGGTTGAGCAGTCCAGGGAGATAAAAAATGACGAATATTTGCAACATCAACGGCGTTCCGCGCAAAACCCAAACGATCAATTTGAAAAAAACGCGCAAAGGGGCAAACTTAGACATCGTACAAAACGATATCAGTAGCCCCAACGGAAACGCAAATATCAATGTGAAAGCAAACAATAAAACAGACGTCGTAAACCCTGTGAATAACTCCTGAGTTACTTCTAAAAATTCCATTTTACAGTTCTGCCTTTTTTAAATTAATTAGAAAGCGCGTCGGTATTTAATCCTACTTGATATTTTTCAGCAAGCTGCGTCATCGTGCCGTCTGCATATTTTGCCTTTAAGAATGCGTCAAGCTGTTCTTTTAAGTCGCTCCCTTTTCTCAAACCAACCGCAAAAATTTCGTCGCCGTAGCTTGCACCTTCTACGATTTTAAGATTTGCATATTCGCCTTTACCTACAACGCTTTGCGCCATCGTGATATCGATAATCGCAACGTCCGATTCGCCCGATTTTACGTCGTTAAGCGCGTCAACTTGCGCCGTCAACTGCGTTACGCTCGTTGCCCCGATTTCTTCTGCAACCGCTGCGCCCGCGCTGCCTTGTTCTACAGCAATTTCAGCATTTTTTACTTGGTCTTTCGTCGCAATCGCGCTGTCCGCTTTTACCACGGCTACTTGCGCGTTTTTCGCATACGAAACGGAGAAATCGATATTTTGACCAAGCTCTTCGCTCGCCGTCATACCGTTCCATACAAGGTCAATTTGACGAGAATTTAATTCGGCTACTTTGTTCGCCCAAGTAATGATAACGATTTGGCAGGAAACGCCCAACTCTTGAGCAAACATTTCGGCAAGTTCCGCATCAAAACCCGTCCATTCGCCCGTTTCATCGTCGATGTAGTCCATCGGTTTGTAAATCGTCACGCCTACAACCAGCTTACCTGCGTCTTGTACCGCTTTCACGTCAGATTTGGCGGTATTACAGCTCGCAAATGCAAACACACTCATTACCATCGCCAACACCAAAGATAAAGTTGCTAAAAATTTTTTCATAATTTGCTCCTTCGAAGTAAATTTCACTTTATCGATTTACTTCACTAAATTGTTTATGGTGCTATTATACTTCATCGCGCTAAATTTGTAAAGCGTTTGAGCGTACTTTTTTAAAAAAAGTTGAAAAAATTTTTTTCGGCGAAAAAATAAGGCGAACACGATGGTTCGCCCTGCTACATTATATATATTATATGGGGTTGTGTTTTAGACATATATCTCGCAAGTGCGAAATGTATGTTCGTCTCGCGCCGACGGCGGACACAAACACTCTAAAAGGTCTCAAAATGATCGAAAAATGGGGGTTGTAACTCCAAAAGGTCTCATTTTTCGCTTCTTTTTATGATTTCATTTGTTGTATAAATACGCAAATACTTCTTGTTCATCAACGAAGCTTTTTTTGCTTCAAATTCCTGCTTTTTCATGATTTTTAAGTTCCAAGGTTGTAACAAGGAAAACATTTTTATTAAAAATTTTCTCGTATCTTCCACAAAAATCATATTTCCTTTAATGATATCAAAAAAACATTCGTTATTCTCTCCATCAAGATGCGCATGCGTGAATCCGTGATTGATATCAATATAATCGTCATCAAATCCAAGCGTCAAATATTCATGAAAGTTAATGACGCAAAAGTCTTTTGCTTCGTTTTTAATCTTATCTTTTAGGCTGGGATTGATTTCAAAAACTCTTTTATAAATTTCGCTAAACTGCATAATTATCTCCTTGTCAGACAAGCAAGCGTTTCTATATGTTTCGTTTGGGGAAACATGTCGAAGGGTTGAACACGCTCTATTTCATAATATCCGTTCAGCGTTTCGCCTTGTTCAACGCCTGCGTATGCAGGGTTCTTTACAAGTTCGCCGTCTTTTTCGATTAGTCTACCCGTTAAAATACCTAAATCCCTTGCAAGCGTTGCAGGATTACACGAAATAATCGTCATTTTTTCGATTCCGCTTGCCAACAGCGCAAACGCTACGCTTCGCGCGATCCCCGCTCTCGGCGGGTCTAAAATTAAGCGTAATTTTTCGCCTTTCTCTTTTTCCAAAACGGTAGGCAGCTCATCTTCTACCCTGCCGCAAATATTCGTCATATTCGTCAAGCCGTTCTTTTGCTTTAACGAGTCTGCGCACCGCACCGCCTCTTCTTCAATCTCGATCCCGTACGCGCGTTTGGCTTTTTTCGCTATCATCGCCGTCAAAAGTCCGCCCCCCGAGTATGCGTCAATTACTACTTCGTCACCCTCTCCCACGACGCTATCTAGCGCCGCCGCGTACAGCTTACCGCGTACGTTTTCGTTTACTTGTAAAAACGTCGCAGGTCCTGCCTCGTACGTAACTCCTTGCTCTTGCGCATCAAAAACACCTATACCATGTACGAGTTGAAACTCTTTCCCCAGTATAACGTTGGTGTCCAAGTTATTTAAATTGAGATACAGCGAAAACGTTTCGAACGCCTCGCTTAAAAGCGCAACCAAGTGTTCGATACCGCGCAAAGGCAGTTTTGCCGTGACAAGCGTAAAGATAAATTTACCGCCGATTTCTCTTGCGACGATATGTCGAAGCGCACCCGTTTTCGTCATTTCGTCGTATCCTTTTACCGCGCATTCGCTCATATATCTGCGGATAATGGCAATCAATTTTTCCGCCCAAGCAGGATGAATCGCGCACGCGTTTACAGGCACGATACGATGGCTGCGTTCTGCGTAAAAACCGATAACGGTGTTACCGTCTTTATCCACGCCGATAGGGAGTTGTAACTTGTTTCTATACCCATACGGCAAATCGCTTTTTACCGTCGGTAAAACGTCGGCGTGAATTCCGCCGATTTTGCGGAGCGCGTCTTTCACTACGCCCCGCTTATGGTCAAGCTGCATGGGATACGACATATGTTGCAACGTACAACCGCCACAACGCAAAAACACGGGACATTTTGCCCGTGCGCGTTCTTCGGCAGGGGTGAGCACTTCTTCCAACTTCCCATAGCCGATTTTGTCTTTGATTTTTAAAACGGTAAAACGCACTTTTTCTTGAGGCAAGCAAGCAGGCACGAAAAACGTGATGCCTTCGTGCTTAATAACGCCTTCACCACCCGAACCGATGGCGTCCACTACGCCGCATACGATATCGTTCTTTTTCGTCATATCCGTTCCCCTCCTTATTGCTTGATTGAAACGTAAAAGCCGTTTTTATTTTTTATTTTTTATTTTTGTCTATTTTTGCAACGAGTGTATTCACCATTGCGCGCGCTTTATAAGTAGCGTAATCGTAAAATACGAAAAACGCTGTTCCCAACACGAAAATAACGGGAATAATGTACTGGTCGAAAAAGGGAATCGTTGTCGTCATTGCAAACACAAACCGCCATACCAGGTATGCGGTGAGATCGAACCAAACCGCTTTTAAACCGCACGCTACCCAACGATTGATCTTGCTTTTTAACTGCCATTCGTTCACGACGGGGTGCAACCCGAAAAACACGATAAACGGCAGAATATCCCAAAACCGCGCGGCGTTAAAGAGAAAAGCCAATAAGCAAGTTGCTACGTAGGATAAAAAATAGCCTACGTAACTACGCTTGGCAAGCGGCAACATAAGCGCAATACTCGCCAGCAAATACCCCGTTAAAAGCAGCACTTCCGAGTACACCCCCACCGTTAAAAATACGGTGGCAAGCGCGCAAGCAAGCGCGGACAGCGCGATTTCTCGTGTAGGAATTTTTTTCATAGTTTTGCCTTTCTTATCTACAACCGCAGCAACAATTCATCAAACAGTTCGCACAAAGATAGGCTTGACAGCAATCCCAACAACCGCCGCCGCCCATTTGGTCGTTCATATCCCCTTGCGGGTTGGGGTTTGCATACGGATTTTGCGTATTCCCCGCCGATTGTTTTTGATACTCGTTTTTCGCGTTCATTTTACCATACGCGTTTCTGTATTTGACGTTATCGGGGTCCATTTGCATGGCAATTTCCAGTTGTTTCTTGCTGTCGTTGCTCCAATTTTTCTTATAATAAACCACCGCTTGCAAATAGTGCCACTCAGCCGGGCGTTCGTTGCAATCGTCCAGCAAAGCTTGGGCTTTTGCCACGTTGTCTTCTTTGAGTAAGCGCGTAATTTCCTCGTACACGTTTTCTGCTTTTTCACTCGCCTGTTGTTCACGGCGCGAAGTTAAAATTTCTTGATACGCCGTTTCGAGCTTGGTCAGCATTTTCGCCGCTTCGTTACCCGCTTCGCCGTCCAACCATCTGTCTTCTTTGTATTTTGCTTTCAGTTCTTCGTAGCGCGCGGAAAGTTCTTCGTCCGTGGCATTCTCGTCCAAACCAAACAGCTCGTAATATTGTTGCATGTTTCTATCTCCATTTCCCTTATCGGGCGTTTATTTTCTTATTTTTATTATTCGCGTGTTTTGCAGTTTCTACACGCGTTTTCCGTCATCACTTGCTTGGTCGTTTGCGGCAAACCGCGCAAAAGTACGTTGTCTACCAAATCGCGGTTGAAACAAAACTCTACTTTAGATAAACACTCGCGAATATCATAAAAAATCGAGTGGAAGATAAATTGCACTTCTTCCCCGCTTTTGCCTTTGAGTAAATCGGCTTTGCATTCGGCTGCATAAGCAAGCACGAACGGGTTATACGCGCCCTTTTGCTTATCTTTATCGTAATCGTCCAGCGCGTCGATTAAATAAATCCATTTTCCAAGCGAATAAAAGAGTTTATCCGTCGTTTCCGTGCGTTTATCTTCCAAAATTAGTGCGGAAATTTCCGCAAGCATATTTGCCGTAGCGTCCGCCGCCCGATCCGCGCTGCCCACCTTACTCTTTTCCACGCGGCTTTGCTCAGATAAATTGCGTTTGACGATTTCTTCTATTTTGGGGTACGCTTTTTTCGCACGGAAAAAACCGCTTTTAAAGAGCAACCGCTTGGCTTTACCGCCGTCGCCGTCCTCGATATCGTCCGTGTACTTATAATACGCTAAAATGGTATTGAGCGCGCCTAATTGCTTGGTCATTTCGTCCACGTCCGCCATTTGCTTGGAACGGATACAATGGGTTAAACAATGCGATTTTCGAACGTTTACGTCCACGCCTTTTAAGTTATGCAAAACAACGGAAAGGAAGGTGATGTCGTACGAAAGCCCCATCCGCGCCGACTGACCGCAAACAGAGGAAATGCCTTTGCAAAGTCCGCAATACATCGCTTTATACAGCGTATCGTCTTTTAAAAACAAGTACGGCGCGTCCGCGCGAACGTATCCGAACATACTCTCCCCCTATTTTGCAATATGATAACTTCTATCTATTTATACCACGTTTTTTCAGTACCCAACCCGCTTTTTATAAAATTGCGGTTATGTAAAAACGTTTTACCGTTTCCCGTGGAACGCAAACGGGAAAACACACCGTTTTCCCGCCTGATTTTTTGCATAATGAATAATTAATTTGCGTCGGGTACGGGAACGACTGCGCCGTCAACGAATTTCAGCACTTCCGCCGCCATCTTATTCAAATCGTTATCCACGACCGTCTTAAAGCGCAAGGGCCGATAGCGCAAATCGAGTAAGCACTTGGGCGGTTTCATCGCCGTGAGTAAATTCAAACGCTTAATGCCCTTAAAGCTGTCTTTAACGTCGTTGCCCGACAATGCGTACAAAACGTCTTGCGGGAATTTATACGGGTTTGCGGTAGAAAGCACGACGATCGGCGTTTTATCTTTCTTTTTCGGATCGTCCGATTGTAAGGTTGCTACGTATTGATTGTATACCGCAAGCGCAACGCCGGTATGCGTGTCCATCGCATAGCCGTATTCGTCAAATACTTCGTACATCGCTTCCACGGTATCGTCTTCGCTTGCAAAACCGCCGAAAAATTCTTTATCCAAAACGTCCTTTTCTGCGGTGGTAATCGTGTATTCTTTCTTATCGTTCAACGCTTGCATTCTATCCGCCGTAGTTTTTGCGTCCCTACCGCTGATTTCAAAGAGCAATCGCTCCAAATTAGACGATACCAAAATATCCATCGACGGGGGCATGGTACGGAAGAAGTTGCGTTTTACGTCGTATACGCCCTTTTTAAAGAAGTCGGCAAGTACTTTGTTTCTGTTGGACGCGCACACGAGTTTGCGAACGGGCAAGCCCATTTGCTTTGCGTACCAGCCAGCCAAAATATCGCCAAAGTTACCCGTAGGCACGACGAAATCGACCGCGTCGCCCATTTCGATTTGGTTGGAAGTTAAAAGGTCAACGTACGACGAGAAATAGTAGGCAATTTGCGGTGCTAAACGACCAAAATTGATGGAGTTCGCACTCGAAAGGCGTACGCCCTTTTTCGCAAGTTCGTTATTGAAATCTTCGGAGGCAAATAACTTTTTAACGGCGCGTTGACAATCGTCGAAGTTGCCGCGAATCGCGGATACGTTGACGTTGTTGCCGTCCTGAATGCACATTTGAAGTCGTTGCATTTTCGCAACCCCTTCGTCGGGATAAAATACGTTTACTTTCGTGCCGGGTACGTCGCGGAAGCCTTCCAGCGCCGCTTTGCCGGTGTCGCCGCTCGTCGCAGCCAAAATTAAGATATCGTCCTTAATCCCCGTCACTTCGCAACTCTTTTTCAAAAGGTAAGGCAACACGGTAAGCGCCATATCTTTAAACGCGCACGTAGGGCCGTGGAACAGTTCTAATATAAATAAATTCCCATCGATTTTTACAAGCGGAGCAGGATCGTTACCACGGAAATTCGAATACGCCTTTTCGCAAATTTCTTTTAAAAAGTCTGCGCCCAAATCATCGGCGAGATACTTACCCAAAACGAACGCCGCGCGCTCTGCGTACGACATTTCCGCCATTTGCTCGATTTCTTCCGCGCTGATTTTTGGGAAGGATTCGGGAACGAATAAACCGCCGTTTTTCGCAAGCCCTTGTACGATTGCTTGCGCACCCGTCACTTTCTCACCGCCTCTCGTGCTGATAAAATACATAGTTGCCACCTCTTTCTATCATTTGAACGCGCAAAAACCACAGCCTTGCGACTGCTTACGTTTTTGCTTGTCCGTTGTGTTTACGTTGATAAGGCGTCGTCATAAAAACGGTTGTTTTTTACAAAGCCTTTCTTAAAAAACGCCGAGCGGAATATACCGCTCGGCTGTCATAATCCTTACAAACGCCTTGCGTCCGTAGTGCAAACGGAGAAAACGCGGTACTCCGTTCGTCTTTATCGCGCATTTGCGCCAAAAATTAATCTTCCAAATATTTGGTTACGAAATCGGGCAATTCTTCTTTTGCCGCCGATACTGCAACGGTGATAACCATATTGTTGTTTTTCGCAACTTTGTCAAGCATATAGAAGAACGCCGCAAGTTCTTGTACGGGTTTGCCCGCAATACGAACGACGCCGTCGATAAATACGTACTCGTTATCGTGGTTACCAGCGATAACGCCTTTGATGAAACCGCAAAGCGCAGCTTCGCCTGCAACGTCGTATTCGCTCGTGTCGATGAAACGCACTTCGCGTTCTAAATCATACATATAGCGCTTAGAATCGGTGATGAAAATCAAGTGGCCTTTCGCCTCTTTAACCGCCGCGTTCGCCGCGTCGATCATCATCTTGGTTTTACCCGTACCTTTTGCGCCATAAATTACTTTAATCATAATATAAATCCTCCCAGATTTAGTGCTTCCCCGTCTGCAAGTATCACTTGCTTTAGGTTTATACTATTCTACCAAATTTTTTAACGAATTTCAATACCTTTCGCAAAAATTTTTCCTAAAATACACAACTTTTTTTGCTTTTTTTATGGGATATAGCAAAAACAGGAGTTTCAACTCCCATTTTTAGCTTTCTTTTGATTATTGAAGTTCTTCCACAAATGCTTTGATGCGTTTCAAACCCTCTTCCAAATCGCTTTCCGAGAGCGCGTACGAAATTCGAACGCAATCGTCCGCACCAAACGATACGCCGGGTACGGTCGCTACTTTTTTCGCGTCCAACAAAACGTCGGCAAATTCAACCGAGTTTGTAATCGGCTTGTTTTGATACTGCTTACCGTACAAACCGCTCACGATCAGCATCACGTAGAACGCGCCGTCCGGTTCCACCGCTTGCACACCGTCGATTTCTTTGATCAGTTGTAAAAGCTTTGCTCTGCGTTTATCAAATACGTCCACCATCGCTTGAATATCTTCTTCCGACAGCGACAATGCTTGAATCGTCGCGTGTTGCGAAATGGAACAAGCGTTGCTCGTTGCGTGGCTCTGGAAGGAGTCGATGGCTTTGGCTACGTCTTTGGGTGCGGCGAGATATCCCACGCGCCAACCCGTCATCGCGTACGTCTTGGAAACGCCGTTGATGGTAATCGTCAAATCTTTCATCTTCTCGCTGCATTTTGCAATCGAGAAGGGTTTTACGCCGTTATAGCAAAGTTTTTCGTAAATTTCATCCGCAAGCACGAAAATTTCCGCCTCTTCGCACACCTTTGCAATCGCGCGCACTTCCTCTTCGCTATACACAGCGCCCGTAGGGTTGGACGGCGAGTTGAAGATCAGCATTTTCGTTTTCGGCGTAATCGCCGCTTTCAATTCTTCTGCGGTAAACTTGAATTTGTTCTCTTTTTTACATTCCAAAAATACAGGCGTTGCGCCGCATACTTTTACCACTTCGGGATAGGTAAGCCAGTAGGGCGCGGGAATAATTACTTCGTCGCCTTATTCCAAAACCGCATAGCACGCGTTAAAAATAGACTGCTTTGCGCCGATGGAAACGATGATTTGCCACGGCTCGAAGAACAGCCCGTTATCCTTTTCAAACTTCTTACAAATCGCTTGCCGTA
>JAZSMB010000158.1:0-6292 GCA_045535685.1 Candidatus Scatosoma sp. | reverse complement strand
AGCACGATTTCTCCGTTTTCGTTTTGTAAAAGTATGCCCTTTCCCACCTGCGTTTATTCGTAATTTTTTTACTTAAAACAAAAAGCAAACGACGTTATTTTTACCCTCGTTGACGATTTTGCTAACCGTGCGCCGCATTTTTTTACGAAGCTCAATGGGCATTGCTTTCGCTTTGCCAGAAAGTTCTTCGTCTACAAGCGTACGGAGTGAATTGCCAAAAATATTCGTTTCCCATACGTTTTCTATATCGTTCTCAAACGCCGTTTTCGTTTCGTCGATAAAGCGCACGCTTTGTTCTTTGCCGCCGATTACGGGAGTTACCGTGCCGTTTACCGTCACTTTAACCACGTGATAGCTGGGCGCGTTCGCGCGGAAACAAGCGCCGTAGCTTGCGCCTTTTTTAACGAGTTTAGGCTGTTCTAACTGATAGTCGTCCATCGACGGGCATACGATTCCATACCCATGCTCTTCCGCCTGCGCAAACGCGTCTTTGATTTTGTCGTAGCGTTGTTTCGTCTGTGCAAGTGCGCATACGTATTGCATGAGTTCCAGCTCCCCTTGCACCGTTTGATTACTGACTTCGCTCAATACTCGATAGAACAAATCGGGGTTGGTTGTAAGCGTAATTTCCGCCCAGCCTTTACCCAAGTCCATACGCAAATCGACCGCAGGCAAAAAATCGGGCGATTGCGTAAACAGCGTTTCAAGCATTTGACAATCGCGCATTTTTTTCATTTTCGGCGCAATTTCTTGAACGACGCGAATGAGCGCAGCGATGGTAGAATTGCTTTCGGGGAACGTTTGCAGCCATTTGGGAATGCGTACGTCCATTTGACAGAGCGGGAACTCGAAAAGTACCGTTTGCATAATCATACGCACGTCTTGTTCTTGCATTTTTTCTACGTTCATTGCGACCACGGGCGCTTGGTATTTGTTTTCAAGTTCGTGTTTTAACCCGTCGCACGTATCGGGGTTTTGGCTGTTCAGCACGATTAAAAACGGCTTGCCGATGCGTTTGAGATGGCTCACCGCGCGTTCTTCCGCTTGCACGTATGCATTTCTTGGAATTTCCGTGATACTCCCGTCCGTCGTGACGAGTACACCGATGGTCGCGTGTTCGTCGATGACTTTTTGCGTACCCAAAGCCGCCGCCTCTTCGAAAGGCATCGGTGTTTCTTGCCACGGCGTTTTGACCAAACGCGGCGCGCCGTCCTCTTCAAAACCGCTTGCGCCCTCTACGCAAAACCCTACGCAATCAACCAAGCGCACGGCGATTTCCGCGCCTTTACTAATCGTAATTTTCGCCGCTTTGGACGGTACGAATTTGGGCTCGGTCGTCATAATCGTTTTCCCCGCCGCCGATTGCGGTAATTCGTCCACCATTTCCGTTTTTATACTCGAATCGGCGTTGGGAAGAACGAGCGTTTCCATAAAACGTTTGATAAACGTAGATTTTCCCGTACGCACCGGCCCGACTACGCCTACGTAAATATCGCCGCCCGTGCGGTTTGCTATATCTTGATACACGTTGTAATTTTCCATCAACGACCTCCCACTTTGCGTTGTTTTATGCTTTACTATATGCCAAACAAAGTGAGAATATGAAAAGCGGCGAGTTTTTCGCCGCTTTATGCTCGTATTTACTTTTTCTTACGATTTTAAACCGTTCGTTTCTTCGCTCGCCGTTTTGGAAATGGCTGCTTCTACCGCTAAAAAGTCTTTATCCGCCGTAAAATCGCGTTGTTTTTTATACTCGCCGCCCAACGCTTCGATGGCGTATTTGAGTTCTTGGAACTCCACGAAACCGATACTCGTATCTTCGATACGCTCCAGTAAAATAGGCAACGCGCGTTCGTCGCCGTACGCCGCTAAATAACTCGCGTGCATCGGTACGTTATCGCCGCTGTTAAATGCGGAAAGCAACACGTCGAAAATACGTTCTTCTTTCTCTTGTACGCGGGATAAAATTTCCAGCATGTACTCTTTTGCAATGCCGTTTATATACGCGTTAAACGCTTTATCCTTAACCGTATCGGCGTGGAATTTGAAAACTTCCACGATATCGCTTTGCATATCTTCGTCTGTTTCCGTGCTTTCCAAAAGCTGAAAATAGCTATCGTACGCGCGCTCGTCGTCGCCGATGAGATTAAACGCGTACGTTGCAAGCGTCGGATCTTGGTCAAAAAGCAAAGGCAACAGCACCGTCAACGCGTCGCGTTTTTCCACTTCCGTACATAAAAATTCGGGAATAGGCACGTCTTGTTGTAAGTGCCCGCGCAACGTTTCCACCAGTTCTTCGCTGGTCATTTTCGCGTAATATTCTTTGGGAGTGCATTTGATTTTTGCAACGTAGGTATCCCCGAATTTTTTATACAGTTTAGGGATAATATCTTCCCATTGTCTTTCCGTGTATTTATTTTTATTTTCTTCCATGTATTGCGTCAACTTTTCGTCGAACAATCCGTCAAAATCAATCCATTTCATCTCTCGTTTCCTTACACCCATTGATTGTATTATCTACCAGCGTTTGATAGTGCGCCGCGTCAAGAAGGAGTTGCACCTTTTGTGCATTTGCGCCCATAACGCCCGATATCGTTTGCAAATCGCTGCCCAAATCCTTAATTCCTGAAAGCAGGTAAATGGCGCAACATAAATCGTCTTCGTTATCTACCATATCGAGCAGGTCTTGCGCTTCTAACGCTTTATATAAACTCTCCGCCGTCGCTTTGAGTTTTCTACCGTAACTATCTTGTACCGCCACGAATTTAGAGGCGATTTTTGCATACGAGGCAATAAAGCGTTTGCGTTTTTTTCTGCCGATAACCAACCGTAAAAGGAAAATTTTGCGGTAGATATGGCACAGCACGATACCCAGCCACATATCTTCGTTTCGATTGTACAACATACGCAACGTTTCCACTTTTAAAACGTCCATCACTTCGCTATCCAGCATTACTTCGCGGATAAAATCGTCCGCGCGTACGTGTTCAGCCGTCGCCAAAGCCAAATACTGCAAATCGTGTTCCGCGCCGTCCATTTCGTCGAAACACCAACGAAAGTACCCATCGTGCAAAGCGATTAAACCAAATAATTGCGCTTCGTCCTTGGGGCATTTGCCGATATGAATAAGCGAACGGCATCTACTTTCTCTTTCCCCTTTGGGAACGTGGTAAAAGTAGTTCATTTCTCGTAAACATTCTTGCATTTCCGCTTCGTCCCGTAAACGTAAAGCGCGCAAATAGAATTTTGCAACTTCTGCGTCCGGATATATCGCGCAAAGTTCGGATAAAGTTTTTTCCGCCTCGTCCACGCGACCGCTTTTATACGCCGCGACCGCTTTGAAATATAACATTCTGCCATCGTAGGGCATTTCTTTTTCAAGCAAACAAAACTTTTGATACGCCTCTTCGTGTAAGCCGTTTTCGCAACACACGGTCGCTACTTTATAAAGCTCTTCCGCTTTGGTTTGCTCAAGTGCGTATAAACGGAGTGCTAAACCTTTACTCTCTTGTTCTCTGCCCTGTTCCAAGTACACGGCGGAGAGGGTAGCGAGTATGCGCACGTCGTTTGGATAATCTTGCAATAGTTCCAAACACACGTTTTCCGCCGCCTTTTCATCGCCGGAAAGCAGGTACGCAACCGCCTGCATTTCTTTGGCTTTTTCGTAGCCTTTCGCGCCTTTTGCCACCAAATCCAGCGTTTGAATGGCGCGCTTGCAATCGCCCGCTTTTAACGCCCGTCCGCCTTGTTCGATTTCTTTGGAATAATCGGCAAGTTTGGGCGGATACACGAAACGAAAACCCGATTTTTTATCGCGGGAAAACGTTTCGATGATATCCAGTTTCGCCTCTTCCGGCAATCCCGCGTCCGTGTCGATGAGTTGATTATAATAATACGCCGCCTGCGACTCGTTGCCTAAATTTAAGTAATTAACGGCAATGCCTTCGTAAATTTCGGGCAAATCTTCTTCCGTAGCGATATCCAAAAAACGATACCACCAGTTGAGTGCCGAGCCGTGCAAGCCCATGCCCTCGTAAATGTCGCAAAGGCGGGCGAACACGTCGCCGTCGCCGCCGTATAAATCGTATTGACGGTATGCCAAACGTAACGCGGACACGTACTTGCCCTCGTTGTAATATTTATCCGCTTGATTGCTTAAACGCTCCAAGCTATAATCGATTTTTACCGTTTTCCGTTTGTCCATATCGTCTAATATCTTGTTTTAGTTAATCGTTTTAGGGAATAACCCGTCAATATCTTCGTCCGTAAAGCAATAATCGGTGTTACAGTAGTGACAATGCACCTTGATATCGCCGTCTTCTTGCACGATACGGCGCAGTTCTTCTTCGCCCAGCGTCACGAGCACGCGCGATAAGTACGCTTTCGAGCAGTTGCATTTGTATTGCGTAGAGCGCACTTCCCACACGCTTTCGTGCTTACCGAATTCGTTTTCCGCCGCCTGCTCGATCCCCACCGATTGCACCGCGCAAAGAAGCGCGTCTAAAGGATAGTTTGCCGCGATATTTTGCACCACTTCTTCTGCGAACGGCAACGGTTGTAAAACGGCTACGCCTGCAAACGTGCAAGCGCCGTCTTCGTCTAACTCTACCGCCGTTTTGATATAGGTGGGAAGTTGTTCACTCGTGTGATAATAGTGTTCAAACGCCGCGTCGATATCTTGATTTTGAGGAATGGCGCACGTACCCACGAACGGACGGCGATACCCGTCGTCGCGGATAATGGTAAACACGCCCGTTTGACCAAACGCCGCCTTTTCTTCGCATAAAATTTGCGTGTTTTGGATATAGCCGCGCACGTTTAAAGCGTAGTTGCCCGAAACGCCCAAACTACCCACTTCGCCGTCGCATTGTAAAGAAAGGGATATTTCGCCGCTTTCCATTTTTAACGCCGCGCTTGCAAAGGACATAGCGCAAAGCGCACGACCTAAAATTTTAGCGGAACTACGCGAAAGGTGATGCAAAGCAATCGCCTCGTTGACCATTTCCGTCGCGTCGATCAGCGTTAAGGATACTTGATTGTCAAAAACCAACGTTCGTAATACGTTTTTCATCTTTCGTCACCTTTTTATGCAAATAAATTGTAATCTGTCGCTATTCGTCTTATCTTCGCCCAAATGCCCGCTAACGGATACGATTTCAAAGCCGTTGTCTTTTAGCGCCAAAGTAAGCGTTTCTTCCGTGTGAATATATTGCACGTGCATTTCGTCTTTCCGCTCGTACGTGCCGTCGTCGCGCTTGATAAACAAACTAACGTCCAGCGTCACTTCGTTTCCTTGTACTTTATTAAAGGACATATACGTGACGTCGTCTCTATCGTCCACGCTGACAGTATTTGCAATTTTGTTTGTAAATTTTCGCGGCGAGCTTACGTCAAATAGAAATACGCCGCCTTTTTTGAGTGCCCCGCCCACGTTTTTGAACGCCGCGTTTAATTTTTTAGCGGGAATATAGTTAAAACAATCGTTGATCGCCGTTACGAAATCGAAACGTTTAGGGAGTTTCGTTTTCGTAATATCCCCAAGCAAGTATTCGCCCCGCACCCCTTCTTTAAGCGCTTGTTCTTGCGCATACGAAAGCATTTGAGCGGAAACGTCCATACCCGTCGTTTGATATCCTGCTTTATTGAAAGCGCGCGTAAAATATCCCCCGCCGCAACCTACGTCTAAACCGATTTTTACGGGATAGGCGGAAAGTTGTAAAATGAAATACCGCGACCAGTTTTCATAGCCGCAGTCGTCGTTGAGATATTCGAACCACTTGGCAAGATGGAAGTATGCCGATTGTTTCTCCATAACGCACCTTTATGCGAGCGCGGAAAAAAATTCCCGCGCTCGGTTGATCGTGTTATTTTATTGTCCCAAAAGTTTGGGCGGTTTTTTCTTTTTCTTTTTACCGTCTTCTTTTTCTTGAAGCGCTTTTTCGCGTTCTTCAAATTGCTTGTTGTATTCGACGTAGCGTAAATCGTTTTTGTGTTCTTCCGCGTACGCCTCGCTATCCTGCGCGATGTTTTCTTTACTCTCGCGCAAACGTTTCAAATCTTCACGCGTGAACGACGTGGGAAGTTCGTATACTTGGAGCGAGTCGTCAATCGGCTTAATCGGGCGTTCCATAAGTTTGGATTTGCCGTATACGAGCAACATACGTTGATATTCGAGTTCCGCTTCGCTGTTTTTCGTTTCCATTTGAGCGTCTTTACTGTAAATACCCCTGCCCACTTGCGCGCCTTTGATTTTCGGGTTGAGGTATTTATCGAATACCCATTGCGCGAAATC
>JAZSMB010000026.1:0-8297 GCA_045535685.1 Candidatus Scatosoma sp. | reverse complement strand
AGAACATTGTTTTTTTAATGTTGTGGAAAGAGTGGTGTCCGCAGGCGACGTTATCAAGCTCGGTGCATTCGAAGTGGAGTTTATCAACGTTAACCATTCTATTTCAGGTGCGTGCGCGTTGGCGATTCGTACGCCTTGCGGCGTCATTTATCACAGCGGCGATTTCAAAATCGATTTAACGCCCGTTGCAGGCGAACCTATCGATTTTAAGCGTATTTCTGAGCTGGGCAGAGAAGGCGTTTTGCTGTATATGGGCGAATCGACCAACATCGAACGCGCAGGATACACGATGAGTGAAACGGTCGTCGGTACGACGCTGGACCATCTGTTCTCGGAAAATATTAACCGCAGAATCATCATTGCAACGTTTGCGTCCAACGTGCATCGGTTGCAACAAATCATCGATTTAGCGGTAAAATATCGCCGTAAAGTAGCGCTTTCGGGCAGGAGTATGTTCAAAGTAGTGGATGCGGCGGTCAAAATCGGCGAACTTCGCATTCCCGAAGGCGTACTCATTGATATTGAGCGCACGAAAAACCTGTTCGACGGCGAACTTTTAGTGCTTTCTACCGGATCGCAAGGCGAACCGATGAGTGCCTTAACGCGTATGGCGTCGGGCGATTTTAATAAACTTACGGTGGGCGTCAACGATACCATTATCATCTCGGCAAACCCGATTCCGGGTAACGAAAAGATGATTTATCGGGTTATCAACAACTTATATAAAAAAGGCGCGCGCGTGGTATACGAAAGCTTAGAAAAAATCCACGTTTCCGGTCACGCTTGCCAAGAAGAGCATAAAATTCTCTTTTCTCTGTTAAAACCCAAGTTTTTCATTCCCGTTCACGGCGAATACCGTCACTTAAAACGCCACGCCGACCTTGTGCAATCGTTGGGTATGCCCGAGCGGAATATCGTTATCACGGAAATCGGCAACTGCGTAGAACTGACGCAAACGCAAATGAAACTGGGCGAAAACGTCGCGGCGGGTACGCTACTTGTGGACGGCGAAGGCTTTGAGGACTACGGCACGAGCGAAGTAATGAAAGCGCGTATCAAAATGTCAGCCGACGGTATTTTTTCGGTAGCTTTGGCGATTTCGGGCAACTACGTTGTCGGCGAACCGGTTATTCAGTCGCACGGATTTATGTACACGGAGAACACGGGCGACGAAACGGAAATGAAAAACGTCGTCGCGCGTATCGTAGGCGCGAAAACGGACGAAAACGGTAGCAAAGAAGAGTTGATTGCGCACGTTCGCAAAGCGTTGAAAAACTATTTTTATAAAACGACCAAACAATCCCCGCTCATTATGGTATCCGTTTTGGACGTATAACCAAAAATAAAGGAAGAAAGCATGAAATATACGGCGTCACTCGTACAATCAAATATTAGCGAAAAACTTGCCGCTCGCAGGGCGGACGCACTCTCGCGCGGAATCCCCGTGGCGGACGAGGAAACGCTGAATTTCCTGCTCTTAACGCTGGAAATGTATCAACCCAACCGCATTTTAGAAATCGGCACGGCAGTCGGTTTATCGGGCGTCGCTATGTTAGAATGTTGTCCTTCCGCGCGGTTGACTACGATTGAGTTAGAAGAAGACCGCTACCAAGAGGCGAAACAAAATTTTGCCGATTTTGGCGTGGAAAACAGAGTCAACGCATACCTGGGTGACGCGGGCGAGATTTTGTCGATGATGGACGGGGCGTTCGATTTCGTATTTTTGGACGGGCCAAAGGCGCAATACGAAAAATATTTATTCGATTTAAAGCGGTTGATGGTCAAAGGCGCGGTACTCTTTTCCGACGACGTTTTACTATTTGGTTGGGTAAGCGGCGAAGAGCCTACTCCGCAAAAACGCAAATCGATCGTAGAGAAAATCCGTTCGTATTTGAGCGTTTTAACGGCGGATAAAGATTTCCGCACGTCCGTTATCAATATCGGCGACGGAGTTGCATTATCCGTTTACCACGGCAACACGAAGGGGGAAGACAAATGAACGTAGAGCTTTTAGCGCCTGCGGGCAATTATGAAAAATTAAAAACCGCGCTGTATTTCGGCGCGGATGCGGTATATTTAGGCGGAAAGCAATTTTCCTTGCGCACGTTTGCGGATAACTTCACTTTAGACGAGTTGAAAAGCGCAACCGAGCTTGCACACAACCAAGGCAAAAAAGTGTACGTGACCGCCAACGTTTACGCGCGCAACGCCGATTTTGAGCGTTTACCCGAGTATTTTCAATATTTAGAAAAAATCGGTGTAGACGCCGCAATCATTAGCGATCCCGGTATCGTTTACGTGGCGCAAAAATACGCGCCAAAGCTGGCTGTTCATCTGTCCACGCAAGCAAATACGACCAACAAATACGCTGTCAAATTTTGGCAAGAACAGGGCGTTTCCCGCGTGATTTTAGCGCGTGAATTGCCGCTTTCCGAAATCAAAGAAATACACGATTTCGTGCCCGAGATGGAACTGGAAAGTTTCGTGCACGGCGCGATGTGCATATCGTACAGCGGTCGGTGTTTACTCTCCGATTATTTAGACGGTCGCTCGTCCAACCGCGGTGCTTGCGTGCAATCGTGCAGATGGAAATACGAAGTGCGCGCGCTGAACGCAACGAACGGCAAATCGGAATGGCTGCCTATCGAACAAGACGAAAAAGGCACGTATATTTTTAATAGCAAAGACCTTAATATGCTTGCTTATTTAGATGAAATGGCGGGGGCAGGTATTCGATCATTTAAAATCGAAGGCAGAATGAAGAGCGGTTATTATCTTGCTACCGTCATCAACGCATACCGTCGCGCGATAAACGGGGAAGACTTTGCCGTTAGCGAAAAAGAGCTTTTGTCGGTTGCCCACCGCGATTATACGCAAGGCTACGCGAAAGGTAAAAACAGCGAAACGGTCAACTATACCGACAGCCAATCCAAGGGCGATTATACGTATATTGCCGACGTAGAAAAAAGCGAAGACGGCTATATCTACGCGCAAATGCGCAACCGTTTTAAAGTGGGCGACGTGTTAGAAGTTTTATCGCCCAACGCAACGTTTAGACAAACTTTGACCGTGGATGAAGTATTTGACGCGCAGGGGAATGTAGTGGACGATTGCAAATTGGTACAAGCTATTTACAAAATCAAATGTCCGCTCCAATTACAACAAGGCGATTATTTGCGCCGTAAAAACGTTATCGCTTATTAAACAAAACAGCATCAATATAAAAATCAAGGAGAACGTACAATGAGAAAAACGCAACTTAAAAAATATGCAAAACTGATTGCAAGGGTTGGCTTAAACGTAAAAAAAGGTCAATCGGTATTCATCGCAGCGGGGCTTGATCAACCCGAATTCGTCGCGATGGTCGTAGAAGAATGCTACAAAGCAGGCGCAAGCGAAGTTTACGTAGAATGGAGCTATCAACCCGTGAATAAACTCAGCTCGCAATACCGCTCGCTCGAATCGCTTTCCACGCTCGCGCCTTGGGTAAAGGCAAAGTGGGAATATAAGGCGAAAAACTATTCCTGCCGTCTTTTTATCGAATCGGAAGATCCCGACGGAATGAACGGTGTCGACCAAGCGAAAATGAGCGCAGCAAGACGTGCAATCTATCCCCAAGTAAAACCGTATCGTTTGGCGATTGAAAATAAACATCAATGGTGTATTGCCGCAGTTCCCGGTAAAGCGTGGGCGAAAAAAGTATTCCCGCATCTTTCCGAAAGCAAAGCGGTGGAAGAGATGTGGAAAGTGATTTTAAAAACCTCGCGTGCGGACGGTAAAAACCCCGTAAAAGCTTGGAAAGAACACAACGCCGATTTGGACGCGCGCTGCACGTATTTAAACGCGCTTGGCTTGCAATACCTCGTTTATACCAGCTCTAACGGCACCAACTTAAAGGTGGAACTCAACGAAGACGGTATCTTCTGCGGCGGTAACGAAAAAACACTCAAAGGCAGAGTGTTCAACCCCAACATTCCCACCGAAGAAGTGTTCACTTCCCCCAAAGCAGGCACGGCGGAAGGGAACGTATCTTCGACCAAACCGCATTCTTATATGGGCGAGCTGATCGACAATTTCTCGTTGAAATTTGAAAATGGTAAAGTAGTGGAGGCGAAAGCAGAAAAGGGCGAAGCGTTGCTTAAAGAAATGGTTTCCATGGACGAAGGCGCAGGAAAGCTGGGCGAATGCGCGCTCATTCCCTACGATTCTCCCATCAATCAATCGGGCGTTTTGTTCTTCAATACCTTGTTCGACGAAAACGCAAGTTGTCACTTTGCGATGGGGCATGGCTTTAACGAATGCTTGAAAGGGTATGAAAATTACACCGATGAAGAATGTAAAAAACGCGGTATCAACGAGAGTATGATTCACGTCGATTTCATGATCGGCGCAAGAGATACTTCTATCGTGGGTATCACCAAAGACGGTACAAAGGTGCAAATTTTCAAAGACGGCAACTGGGCGTTCTAAATCAAATAAGGAGCAAGGCAAAAGATGAAAATTGATATTTTTTCAGGCTTTTTAGGCGCGGGAAAAACCACGCTGATTAAAAAACTGATTCGAGAAGCGTATGCAGGCGAAAAAATCGTACTCATTGAAAACGAATTTGGCGAAATCGGCATTGACGGCGGTTTTTTACAAGACGCAGGCGTAAACGTGACGGAAATGAATTCCGGCTGTATTTGTTGTTCGCTTGTGGGCGACTTTTCCAAAGCTTTACAACAAGTTGCGCGCGACTATGCGCCCGACCGTATCGTGATCGAACCGTCGGGGGTGGGCAAACTTTCCGACGTAATCAAAGCGGTGTCCTCCGCAGGCGTCGAAAACGCCACGCTTAACGCTTTTTGCACGGTCGTGGACGCTTCTAAATGCAAAATGTATATGAAAAACTTTGGCGAATTTTTCCTTGACCAAGTAGAAAACGCAAGTTGCATTATTTTATCGCACACGCAAAAAGCGGGCGAAGAAAAAGTGACGTCGGCGGTGGCTATGCTCAAAGAGAAAAATCCGCAAGCAAGCCTCGTAACGGCGTCGTGGGACGAGTTGGACGGCAAAGCAATTTTAGCGGCAATGGAACAAAAAAACGGTTTACAAGCCGAATTAGACAAGCTTGTCCGCGAAGTGGAGCATCACCATCATCACGACCACGAGTGTCACGACGAACATTGCGAATGTCACCATCATGACCACCATCACGAGCACCATCATCACGAACATGAGTGTCACGACGAGCATTGCGAATGCCACCATCACGAGCATGAACACGGACATGGTACCCACGAACACCATCATCACGGTCATCATCACGCAGACGAAGTGTTCACAAGCTGGGGTAAGGAAACGACGCAAAAATATACAAAAGACGGCTTAATTTCCGCTTTGCAAGCGATAGAGAACGAGGAAGAATTCGGCGTTGTCTTGCGTGCGAAGGGGATAGTGGCAGGCGAAAACGGCTGGTTGCATTTCGACTACGTTCCGGGCGAAGCGGACGTGCGTGACGGCTCTGCAAGCGTCATCGGTCGTTTGTGCGTAATCGGTTGCAAACTCAACGAACAAGCGTTGGAAAAATTATTCAATTTATAAGAGATGGAAACGAATATGAAACAAAAATTACCCACGGAAACGCCCGTCTATTTGTTTTTAGGATTTTTAGAATCGGGCAAAACGAAATTTATCCAAGAAACGTTGGAAGACCCCCGTTTTTCATCGGGCGAAAAAACGCTTTTGCTCGTGATGGAAGAAGGGGAAGAAGAATACGAAACCATCAAGTTCGCGGACGCGGAAAACACCGAAATCGCCTTTATTGAAAAGGAGCAGTTAAACGAAGAATATTTAACGCAGTTACAAGTTCAATATGATGCGGAGCGTATCGTTGTCGAATATAACGGCACGTGGCTTTTAGAAGATTTCTTTTCCGCAATGCCCGAAGGCTGGATGATTAACCAAGTGATGACTTTCTTCGACGCGCGCACCTTTTTAAACTACAACGCAAATATGCGTCAATTCACGTTTGATAAAATCCAAAACACCCAGCTTGTCGTATTTAACCGCTACGACGATCGTATGGATAAAATGGAACTGCACAAAATCGTACGGGGCATTTCCCGTCGTTGCGATATCGTGTACGAGCGCGTGGACGGTAAGGCGGATTTTGATGATATCGAAGATCCGTTGCCGTTTGATATCAACGCGCCCGTTATCCAAATCGAAGACAAAGATTATGCGTTTTTCTATCGCGATTTAACGGAAAATTTAGAAGGATATATCGGTAAAACGGTCAAATTCAAAGGTTTGGTCGCGCGTGATAACCGTCTTTCTCCCCAAGATATCGTGCTCGGTCGCCACATAATGACTTGTTGCGCCGACGACATCGAGTATTGCGGTCTTGCCTGCGTGTTGCCTGGAGTAATGGACTTAAACACCCGCGACTGGATTGTCGTCACGGCAAAAGTGCAATTCCAAAAGCACCGTATCTATAAAGGCAAAGGTCCTGTTTTGGTGGCGGAAAAAGTAGTGGTTTGCAATCCGCCCGAAGAACAACTGGCTACGTTTTATTGATTAAAAAAACACAAACGAATAGGGCAGGTATGCGTTGAATTGCATACCTGCCCGTTTATTTTGCCGTATTTCGTTTATACGATACCGTGTGCCATCATCGCCTCGGCAACCTTTTCAAAGCCTGCGATGTTTGCGCCCATTACGAAGTTGCCTTCAAAACCGTACTTCTTCGCCGCGTTTGCCATATTATGATAAATGTTAACCATAATCGTTTTTAACTTCGCGTCCACTTCTTCCGCAGACCAGTACAATCTACCCGACGATTGCGCCATTTCCAAAGCAGAAGTTGCAACGCCGCCTGCGTTCGCCGCTTTTGCCGGTAAAAATACTACGCCCGCTTTTTGGAACGTTTCGATTGCTTCCAAATTGGACGGCATGTTTGCGCCTTCGCCCACGTATTGCACACCGTTTTTCACAAGTGCCGCCGCGCTTTCCGCGTCAATTTCATTTTGCGTAGCGCAGGGGAGTGCCACGTCGCAGGGGATCGTCCAAATTCCTTTGCAACCGTCCACGTATTTGGACCCGGGCACGCGATTTACATATTCTTTGATGCGCGCACGTTCCACTTCTTTGATTTGTTTCACTACGTCCAGTTTAATGCCGTTGGGATCGTAGATATACCCGTTCGAATCGTACATCGCAACAACTTTCGCGCCGTATTGTTGCGCCTTTTCACACGCATAGATAGCAACGTTACCGCTACCGGAAACGATAGTCACTTTGTCTTTAAACGAATCGCCGCGCTGTTTCATCGCTTCTGCCGTCATATAAATCAAGCCATACCCCGTCGCTTCCTTTCTAATGAGCGATCCGCCGTAGGAAAGTCCGCGCCCCGTCAAAACGCCCACGTGTTCGTTGCAAAGACGCTTATATTGCCCAAACATATAGCCAACTTCTCTCGCGCCCACACCGATATCGCCTGCAGGAACGTCGGTGTCCGCGCCGATATGACGATAAAGCTCGTTTATAAAGCTTTGGCAAAACGCCATAATTTCTCTGTCCGATTTACCCTTGGGGTCAAAATCCGAACCGCCTTTACCGCCGCCGATAGGGAGCCCTGTTAAGCTGTTCTTTAAAATTTGTTCTAACCCCAAGAATTTGATCACCGACAGGTTAACGGAAGGGTGGAATCTCAACCCGCCTTTGTAAGGTCCGATCGCGCTGTTGAATTGTACACGGTAGCCTTTGTTCACGTGCACGTTGCCGTTATCGTCCACCCAAGGCACGCGGAATAAAATCGTGCGCTCAGGCTCGGTAAAACGCTCTAAAAGCGCCGCCTTTTCATATTCGGGATGCGCGTTGATAACCGGTTCCAAAGTAAGCAAAATTTCCGTTGCCGCTTGATGAAATTCCTTTTCACCGGGGTTGCGCGTTTTCAAATCGTCTAAAACTCTTTGTACGTAGCTCATATATTAACTCCTAAAAAATAAATTTTCTTGATTAAAATCCGTTTTATAATCGAATTTCTTAATACAATACTATCTTACCATCTTTTACTATTTTTTGCAACGATTTAACGGGGTAAATTTCAAAAAAGTGAATAAAATAATTGCTTTTTTTATAGAAAAGATGTATAATATTAAGGTAAAGTTATGATAGATATAACTTTTTTTTATACCAAGAGCGGTTGGTATGAAAAAATCGTCTAAATAACTAAACAAAAATACATAAGCACTTTTCCAAAGTGGATATGCCTGTATAGTTAAATGGATATAATAAACCCCTCCTAAGGGTTAGTT
>JAZSMB010000036.1:0-4833 GCA_045535685.1 Candidatus Scatosoma sp. | reverse complement strand
TCTTCGGGCGTTACGCGTTTTTGTATACGCTCGTGTTCGTGATGATGCGCGCTATGCTCGTGTGTATGATGGTCGTGCGCGCAACCGCAAGCGCATTCGTGGTCATGATGATGCGCGTTATGCTCGTGGTCATGGTGGTCGTGCGAGCAACCGCAAGCGCATTCGCTATCGCAGGTGGATGGAAGAAGCAGAGTCGCCCACTCGCTTTTGAGATCCATGAGCTTTGCAATCGATTTACGCGAAGACTGCACGGCGAGTGCTTGCAACGTTTCGCCGATTTGGTATAAGAGCATGACCATCACGCCTTCTGCCATTTCCCCGATCGCGATTGCGCCGATAGAGGCAACCGTCATCAAAAAGTTCTCGTCAAACACCCTGCCTTTTGATATATTTTTAATCGTAGAAATGAGTACGCGATACCCTGCGCAAACGTAAGCAAGCGCATAGAAAACGGTTTGCAATATGTCAAAAGTTGTTCCTACCCACAGTTGTTTTATCGCATAGCCGAGCAATAAAAACAGCGCCGAAACGGCAATCATACACCATTCTTTTATATGTAAATTGCGTTTCATCGCGTACATGGGTGGCTCGTTTTGCGTTTTTTCGCTATTTTTCAGCACTCGTACGTCCTCGAAGTTATTTGCCGTTTGTATCACTTGTTGCAGAGCTTGCTCGCCGTCGCACTCCACAGTCAGCTTTTGCGTAACGAATGCCAGCGACGCAAATCGCACCCCTTCTATGTTCGCAACTTTTCGCTCCAGCTCCGCCGCGCAATTTGCACAGTCTAACCCTTGTAATTGTATCGTCGTTTTCATATTTTACTCTCCAGCTATGCCGCAAAGCAAGTGCGCCTTGCCCAGCTCGACCATTTCACGAATATGCTGATCGGCAAGCGAATATTCCACGTTTTGCCCAAGCCGACGCGCGCGCACCACGTTATTATCGCGCAAAATGCGTAATTGATGGCTGACTGCGCTTTGCGTACCGCCGCACACTTCGACCAAGTGATACACGCACATTTCCCCTTTCGTCAACGCAAGGACGATATTCAGCCGCCCCGGGTCGGACAGCATATGAAAAATTTTACTCACTTTTTCCACGTCTTTTTGCGATAAAATGTCTTCTTTTACGCGCTCTACGGTAAGCGCGTGCTCTTGTTCGCGCTCGCATACTCTTTTCGCCATTGATTTTTACTCCTTTTACTTGCGCGGTTGGCTTTGTTTACCCGCTCACTCACTCTCTCTCGCTCGCCCATCAAAACTGCCACCACCGCATCGTTTTCACCTATATTTGAAAATATGTTCATATCTTCATATATAGATTATAACATATCGCGGAAGTGGGTGTCAAGGGAAATGACGTAAAATTGTGGGGAATAATATTTCCACACAAAAAAATCAGTTCGGTATAAATTAATAAAGCATTGCGCAAAACTTATTCATCTAAATTAATAAGGAGTAGAAAATATCTACTCCTTTAAACCGTGTTGGCAAGCAATAAAAGGCGATATGCCTACCAAGCAATTTATAATAATCTTCTAACGCTTATTCAATGCATACGCCTGCATATCTTATAAGTAATTTATTAACAAAAACTATTTGTTAGAATCGTCATCTTTGTCGCTATTAATGAAATTGTCATCATAAGATTGTCCAGAGTTTTTTTCTTTGTAAGAAGTGCTTTATTAATCCAATAATACAAAATAGCAGGAGCTGCATTCCAAACTCCACCCAGCAAAGGCGTCAATATGCAAAATAGCCCCCCTAAAATAATTGAGTTCCATAAAGCAATTTTTCTCGCCGTTTGTTTTTCAAACTGCCCGTGATTCAAAACAAGTTTAATTGCAGGAAAAAGCATATAAATGATTGCCGTTGATAACAAGCTTAAAATCAATCCAATAAACTCCATAAATTTAACCTCCGTAAAATAAAAAGTGCGCCAACCGAAGTCAACGCACCGAAAAACGCAAACTCCGATTGTCGCCAAACAAATCGAAATAGAAGAGGGATACAATCCTTTATATCCTAACCCGTGGAATTTGCGCCTTTACCAAATTCTTATAGATTAGGATACGCAAAAAAAGAGGTAAATATCCCCTAAAAAAGGAAACACCCGCTTCATTGTTATTCGATTTGTTTGGCATAGCTATTTTACCACATTAAACACCATTTGTCAAGAAAAAATGCAATATATTATAATTGGTTACAATAATAAAAAAGGTGACAAACGCCACCTTTTAATATTCTTGTGTTCCCTTATACCCCAAACCGTGAAATGAGGTTTTTTTCGTTTAGATACGACCATGCCCCCGTTAAATGAAAGACAAGCTGCTTGGCAACGAGTGCTTGGCGCGCTATGCCGCGGCGTTTATTTTCCGTTTCGTCGCCGTATTTCATATCCCCTAAAACGGGACTGCCCACGTGCGATAAATGCGCGCGGATTTGGTGCGTTTTTCCTGTATGCAAGCGTACTTCCACTTTACTCAAACCGTCGTTTTCGTCTATCACTTTATACTCGGTAACGATTTTTTCCGCGCCCAAAACCTGCTGATCAAACACTTGCACAAGCGATTTTTTCTCGTCCTTTTTCAAATATGCCGTCAGCGTTTTTTGTTTATCGGCAAACGTTCCAACGCATAACGCGTGATAGATTTTTTCCACCGTACGCTGTTTAAACGCGTCCAAAAGCGTGCGTTCCGCTTCATCGCCAAAGCCAAATACCATTAAGCCGCGTGTGTTTCTATCCAAACGATGAATAAAACGGCATTTTTCGCCGTAATTTCGCACGAGAGCGGCAAATACGGACTCGGAGTTAACTCCGCTTTCTTTATCGATTATCAGCACGTTTTCGTCTTGATAAACGGTATAGAAGGCGGGTTTATCCGCTTGTTTTTGCGTTAAAAAGTATTGCACCGTATCGCCAACACGCAAAAACACGTTTTCGCCTGTTTTTTTGCCGTTTACCTTGATTTCTTTGTTTTTTAAGAGCGTATGGAAACAAAAAGACGCCTGCGCGTAGTTTGCGTCGGTGAAATCTTTTAAATTTTGAGGTTGATTTACAATCAGCTCTAACATATGCCTCGTCCTTTATATGCAATCGCCGCCCGATAATTTCGAGCGGCGAATCATTCATTTATAAACGATTAGTCTTCTTTTTTCTTAGAAGATTTTTTCGCGGTTTTTTCTGCTTGTGCGTCGATATCCGCAAGCGTTTCGCCCGTGGGTTTAACGAGCAACAATACAACCAAAGCAATCAAGCATACGCCTGCAAATGCGAACAATACGACGGAAACTACGTTATTTTTCAGCCAGTTGTTTTCGCCTTTAATGACGTCCGCTTCCGATTCAACTACAACCAACTGATATGCGGTTGCGCGTTGGGATGCCGCAAGTTCCGCTTCCCAGAAATCCGCCATAATCAAATACGTACCTTCTTCAGCGGTTGCAAAGCTTTGCGTATCTGCCGACCAATGGAATTTGTTGTATGCATTCCATTCTTCGGGAGCGTTGTCTTTGTTGATACGCGAATCGTATTCTTTAATTTCGGTAAAGCAATCTTTTACCGCCGCGATTGCGTCCGCGTTTGCGCCTTCGCCTGCAAGCAACGCTGCGTATGCGGTAAGATATACGTCGAAGTAGTTACCGTCTTGTGCCGTTGCTACGTCTACTTTTTCGGCGAGTTGCGCATACGTAACCGCCGACAAATCGCTACGGGAAAGTTTCTTGCTTACGTCGTTTGCGCGCGCCCAGTCGTTATATTTTTCCAAGTCTACGCGATAGAGTTTATAATCTTCTTTCAGCGTGCTTGCACCGACCACTTTGAGCTCGTCGAGCGTGTACGTTTTATCCAAAATTTCGGTATCTCTTCTATCCAACGCCTTAACGGGGTCTTCCACTTTTAAGCCGCGGTTTTTGATTTGGAAAGAAAACGTAGGTACGTTTTCAACGTCCCAAATATTTGCCGTCGTTACCGATACTTTTTCGCCGTCCACATAGTATTGCATGGTATTGCCGGCTTTATCGTTTGCGAAAATTCTAAATTCGTACAAGCCTTCCGATTCAACCGCAAGTTTAATGCCGTTATACGAAAGCCCGGTCGAAGTTTTTTCGCCTTGCGAGCCTTCTACGCGATAGCTGATCGAGAATTTTAAGTTGCGATAGCCGTTGTCGTCTTTGAATAACCATTCCAGCGAAGGGAAGTACAAATACGAGTTACTGCCTGCGTATACTTCTTCTGCCGCCGCGTTGAGTGCTTCTACGAAGGACGCCTTTGCTGCTTCGTACTCGGTTGCATTGACAATTTTATTTTCGCCGTTGTCCGCTTGAATATACTTATACGTTGCGCCTGCAACCGTCTTGTTTACGGGCACGTACGTAATATCGCCAATCGTTTGGGTGGTCTTTGCGTACCAAGCCAAATCGTACGTTGCGCTTTGCGAACCGTCGTTCGTCGTCATTTTAATGGAAACGAACTCGTTGCCGTTATTTTCTTTTGCGACCGTCGTCGCCGTTGCGCCTTCTCCTTTTTCAACTGCGTTACCGCTACCGTCTTTATAATATACGGTGTCCATAAAGTAAACGGAGGTGGTCAATTCTTCGTATTCTGCTTGCGTTACCGACGGGTTGTATTGATAATACGTTAAGTCGTTGTCCAAACTCTTGGTTTTCAAAACGTCGATGACCGTATAATCAAGCGAGAATGCACCGCCGAGCAAGAACGAGTTTACGTCTTCGTTTACTACGAATACGGGTGCTGCATTGTCTTGCACTTTGTTATCGTCGGTTAAGTTGTCAAATTGTTGACCGTTAATATCGTACAAGAGTACGGTTGCTA
>JAZSMB010000068.1:0-7702 GCA_045535685.1 Candidatus Scatosoma sp. | reverse complement strand
TGTTGCCGATTGGTCTTAGAAACTTGATAAATGAATTATTCAAGTAATTTTTGATAGAGGGAGTCAAGCCTTTTCGGTTTGGCTCTCGTTCTTTTATAGTTGGCGCGTATTGTAAATACTCAGTAAACGGTTCGATTTAGGTTGGTTAAGGCTCACCAGCAAAACGCACACCTTAAGTGGTGTGCGTTTTTGCTGTATGTTCCCCGTACGACTTGGGACGAACCCATCGGGTTCGCGCGAGGAGCAACACCGTTGCGACGACACTCTCCGAGAGGTCTCTGCTTGCGGAGTATCGGAGATTCCCGTACGGGTCACTAAAAAATTTCGGCAAGCAAAATGCTTGTCGATTTTTTTATTCAAGCCGCAAGGCTTGGTATGTAATCACAGCTTGCCGTGTATGGAATTGCCATTAGGCGTATCCCCTTTTCGGCTTGATTACATTCCGCTAATGCGAATTACATGCACCGCTAATGCGGTGATTTTTCTTTGCCGAGGCTCACACCGTAGGTGGGAAACGGCAAGCCCCCCCGTACGGGTCACTTTTTTAGCTTCTTCGCTTACGCTCAGAAGGACAGTTTGGCGCATCAGCCCCCCACCGAACACTCAGAATAACGTGTCCCACAAAAAAACAATAGTTTACCATAAAAAAACGATAGTCGCGAGCATTGGGGGATATTGACAAACCCTCGTTAATATGCTATGCTTAATGTACGTATATAACAAGTTCTATTATAAAAATCGCAGTTTTTGTTATAAAATAAAATAGACAACGTTGTTTGCGATGTGATATAATAATTATAGTATATCGATTTATTCATTTATACGAGGAGTGTTATGAAGAAACTTTTTGCAAGTTTATTGCTCATTTTATCCGTTGGTTTTGCATGTGCTTGTATGGCGGACGATGGCGATACGGGCAGTTCAAGCAGCGGCGGAAGCTCAAGCCCCCCTCCTATCGTATGCGAACACGACCTTTTGCACGTAGCCGGTCGCGCCCCTACTTGTCTTAAAGAAGGTATCATCGAATATTACCGTTGCCGTAACTGCGCGCAATACTTTACGGACGAAGCGGCGGAAAACTTGATTGCCTACGAAGAAACTCGGTTGGAAAAAGTCGGGCATGCGGGCGTAAAAGTAGAAGAAGTACTTGCTACTTGCGGCGAAAACGGCGTTCAAGAGCATTGGCAATGCGAAGTGTGCAACGCATTATTTGCGGACGAGAATTGTACCGTTAAGAAAACAAAACTTCAACTGCAAACTGCTACTCTACCCCATGAACGATTAGCGCATAACGATCCAACTCCTGTCGTTGACAAGCAAAACGGCACGAAAGAACATTGGTTCTGCGAAGATTGCGAGCAATATTTTTTGGAAAGCAGCGCGCAAACAGCAGTAGTTTGGGAGGACGTAATTTTGTATTCGCCTTTTAACGTAGTTGATTTTATCGTGGAAATCCCCGAAGATAAGGACTTGGTCGTTTTACAGCTTACCGACACGCAAATCATAGACGGTGCGCAATCTCGCCCCACGCAATCCCCCGGCGATAAGACCAAGTATGCAACGGAATTAATCCCGCAATATTGTTACGATTACGTAGAAGAAACGATTACGGCGACCAACCCCGATTTGATTATTATCACGGGCGATTTACTCTATGGCAAGTACGATGATAACGGCTCTGCGTTGCAGGCGTTTATCGCGTTTATGGAAAAGTTTGAAACGCCGTGGGCGCCTGTGTTTGGCAACCACGACCAAGAAAGCGCAATGGGCGCGGATTGGCAATGTGAGCAGCTTGAAAATGCCCAGTATTGTATGTTTTTACAACGGGAATTGACGGGCAACGGTAATTATACCGTCGGCATTCAACAAGGCGACGCGTTGACAAGAATGTTCGTTATGCTCGATTCGAACGGTTGTGACGCGGCTAGCGCAGAATCGCTTGCAAACGGGCATACACGCCAGTCGGCTGGATTCGGCGCAGACCAGATCGAATGGTATACCCAGCAAATTACGCGTTTGAAGGAAATTTCCCCCACTACGAAAATTTCGTTTGCGTATCATATTCAACAAACGGTTTTCAGCGACGCACTTGCAAAATACGGTTTCAAGCAAAGCAACTCGACGCAAAATATTTTAATCGACAAAAAATCCAACCGCGCGGAAGGAGATTTTGGATATATCGGCAGACCGATGAAGAGCGCATGGGATAGCTCAAAAACCGTTTACGAGGGTATGAAAGCGTTGGGCGTGGATTCGATTTACGTTGGGCACGAGCATTGCAATAGCGCAAGCGTCGTATATGAGGGAATTCGCTTTCAATACGGACAAAAATCCAGCGAATACGACCGTTTTAACACCGTATCGACCAACGGAAAAGTGTCAGCGGAATACTTATACAACAAAACGGGCGCACCGCTCGTCGGCGGAACGGTAAACGTTTTCTCCGCAACGGACAGTACGATTATCGACGCGTATATCTATTATTGCAAAAACGCTGATAAAAATTTGGATAAATGGACACCTTAAACAAATTAAATTGTCAAAGCAAAAGCGCAGGAGTTTGCTCCTGCGCTCATTTATTTAATAATCTTTTACCCCCAAAAGATAATCAACTGAAATTTCAAACCGTTTTGCAATTTCAATTAAAAATTCGGCAGTAGGTACGCTTTTCCCCTTTTCCCAAAGAGATACGGTGTCTTGAGAAACGGATAAAAATGCACCAAACTTTTCCTGCGATAATCCGTGTTCCGTTCGAATTTCTTTAATTCTTTTTCCTATCAATTCCATATCCATACTCTTATTTTACGACTATTTTTCGTAAAATAGTTGACATACGAGAAATTCTCGTGTATAATATTCATCAACGTTATGAAATGCGAAGTGAAGATATTTTGAAATTCTTGATTTAGGATAATGCTATGTTAAAAGCGCAAGAGTTCACTCCTGCGCTAATTGATTTAATAATCTTTTATCCCTAAAAAATAGTCCGCCGATAGATTAAACGCCAACGCCATACTCTTTAACGTGTCGTATCCTGGCTTTGCTTTACCTTTTAACCACTCGCTCACTTGGCTTTGTTTTACCCCTATCAGTTCTGCAAATGCCGTCTGCGTTAAATTGTATTCCGCTAAAAAATCTTTCAAAATTTCACTAAAATTATTTTCCATACAATTATTATATAGAAAATTCTATCTTTTTGTTTGACATATAGAAAATTCTATATTATAGTAGTTGTATCAAAATACGTCAACTCGGAGTGAAAATATATGGCTTTAGTAAAATGTTCTGAATGTAAGCGTCTTGTTTCCAATCGGTCGATAACTTGCCCCTATTGCGGATATGCCTCCAAAGGAAATTGTAGCCGTTGTCGATATTATCAAAGCTAATATCATAGCAGTAGCGGAAAATGCAACGCCGCAAAAAAGGATTTTGTGAAAAATGATAAAAACGTATGCCCCGCATGCGTTAAAAAACCATTTTTTGAAATCCCCGATTTAGAATAATGCTATGTTAAAAGCGCAAGAATCAATTCCTACGCAGCTTCTTAATGCACCCGCAACGTTTGAAAAAGTTTTTTCAAATGCTTGATATAAGAAAGAATTTATGCTATAATAATACAAAGTTTCCAACTGAAGGAGAAAAATATGCACAGTATTTTTGGCGTAAAGCATTTAATTATTGTAGCCGTTTGCGTTTTGTTGATCGTAGGGCTGTTTATCGGCTCGAAAAAGCTGAAGTTTTCCGACGTTTGTAAAATTATGTTCTACGTCGGTATCGTTTCGGAAACGGTGAAAATCTTTTATTATATCGTGCAAAACGAATCGACGCACGGCGGTATTTTACCCAAAACCGACCTGCCTTTCCATCTTTGTTCTATTCAAATTTTGTTTATCGCGGTCGTTAATTTTACCAAAAACGAAAAATTAAAACGGTTTTTGCTTAGTTTCATGTTCCCCAGCTGCTTGCTCGGCGGTATCGCCGCTATTTTGATTGCGACCAACTCGTCACTTAACGGCACGTGGGTGATTACGGCGCAATACTTCCTCTATCACGTGGCAATAATTGTACTCGCGCTGAATATTTGCACGAATAAAGAAATAAAACTGACGGTAAAAGATTATTTTAGTTGCTTAAAATTTCTTGTAATTTTGATGTTTTTTGCGGTGTACGTGAACAGTATCGTTGATGACGGAAGCGGGAAAATCAATTTTATGTACGTGGCGTCGCCTCCGCAAAGCGGATTGCCGTTCTTAAACGAAGACCATGGCTGGCTCGTTTATATCGTGCATTACGCTTGCTTGATCGTATTTTGCGTGACGGCGTGCTATCTGAAACCGATTATCTTAGCTATCAAGGCAAAATTTGCCGCAAAAAAGGCGAATATATCCGCTGAAACCGCGCAAGACGAACAAGCTGCGTAAATTCCACTTTAAACCAAAAAACGATGTGACTTTCGTCACATCGTTTTTTTGTAGTTTTCGATATTTTGGTCCACGTTATACGTGGGATCGCCGGGGTTGATTCCGTTCATCACTTGCATGATATGATAGGCGTCTTTATGCAGTTTATCGATAGCGTCTGCCGTTGAAAGCGTTTTATCCGGGAAAAGCGGATCGCCCACGTGTACGTCCACGCACGGCGTTTTACTGAACAACCGCGTAATCCCCTTTCTTTCGCGGAAGGACATCGTGATGGGGATAATCGGCTTATCGTAGCGCACCGCGTATTTGAACACCGCCTTTTTTAAGGGGCGGATATCGGGATAGTAAAACCACAACGAGCCTTCGGGAAAGAAATGTAACCATTTTCCTTCTTTCAACACCTGCCCGATCGCTTGTTGAAATTTTGCCATCGCTTTCATATTCCCCGTCGGGATAGGAATTCCCCCCACCCAACGGATCAACGGGCCGTTTGGACCTTCAAAGTTGGTTTTCCAAGCAGGATGATATTGTAAGCGCGGACGAATGGCTTTCATTACGCAGATATAATCCCACATAAATACGTGGTTGGCGATCGTAATTGCACCGTTTTTGAACTCTTTTTTATACTTTTTAAGTTTTTCACGCCCGTAAATTTTAACGCCGTGACGAATGGTACAAATGGTAAAAACAAGCGGATTTAATAACACCCACAACACCGCGCGTTTGAATTTATGCCAAAAGCCTCTTTCGAGATACTGAAAATTCTCGTCAAAATGCGTATCGCGCAAATGCTTAACGGTAATCATATGCTCGTCGCTGCGCTCGGGGTATTGATAGGATAAATTATGGCGATAATACATTGCTTTTTCTCTTTCGTTTGTTTATTTTCTTAATTATATCATTTCCATAGAAAAAAGTCAAGGAAAAGCGGCATACAAATAACCACTCCGTCCTTTTACAAGAGCGGAGTGGTTATCTATTTACATTTTACAATAAAAAATGCTGTTTTATTCTTGCATATCAGTAGCTATAATTTCTTTAATCGAATATAAAGCGCCATTGCTTAACAGTCTTGCATAGCCACTTTCAGCTTCTTCCCCGTAAAAATAAACAACGTTCTTATCCATTTTTCCCTTTTGAATAATATAGCTTTCTACTACCGCGACTGCTTCTTCTACGCCGTTTTCTATCTTCCTTCCAAAAGAAAAGCGAGTGTCGATATTTATATTTGTATATACTACCTGCGCAGAAGAAAAAGCAAGCGGATTTTGAAATACCATCCCCCTTTTCCACGCCCATTCTTTCGCACGCACGTCCCAAATTGAATGGAAAAGCAGGGGCATTATTACTAAAATGCCAAATAAAAAGATGGTGAAAAACGACATAAATATTCCAAAATACCACCAATCCTGTTCGTTAAAAAAGTCCACTTCTTTTCCGTCAGTGGCAACGACTGCAATAAAAAAGCTAACCAGTAATAAACACACAAAAAACGCTAATAACCCACAAATACCCGCTCGTTTTTTCCTGCTGTCGATACACTCTTTTTCAAGCGTGTTCAGCGGTTTCGATTGCGCGCTGATCGGCACGCTCTTTCGTACAGCTTTGAGCAATTCCCATCCGTTTTTTGCCCCTTGCATCGCAATCAGCGTACCGTCTTTTAATTGCAAATTTATACATTGCCCGCCCGCAAAATTATATTCACAACCGATTTCTTCGATTTCATCTAAAGAATAACGGCATTCTTTGCAAATACCTTTACGGAAAATCAGTTCATTTCCCTTTAAGGTCAGCGTACTGCCTATCCACCTAAACGCCAAAATAAAAAATATAAATAACCATAACGCCAACGTTAAAATGCATATTCCCGCAACCAAATTGTCAAGCGTTCCAGCGCAAATAAGCGCTATTCCAAGAGCGATAAATAAGCCAACGACAATAAAAATTAATCCAAGCAACGCTTTTCTATTACCAAATTCAATTTTCATCTGTTTTCTCTCATAGCGACCGATTTTTTTTCGGCATTTTGGCTATGCTCCTTTTTTATTAATTATATAATAACTCTCATCAAAAGTCAAGCTTACGCACAAATCTTTCAATATAATGTCTGCTGCAAAAATCAAATAAAGTCTCTTCTTAAAAGAAAAAACAGGGCATTTCCCACACAAAATTAACGGCTTTTTATCGTTTTTCCTTTTATGAATATGCAAAATATGGATTTTTTTGTATTTTTATACATAAAATCCTGCATCATTTTCGCCTAATCAAAACTGCAAGTGGAACTGATTTTGCGACCGAATAACGCGCAAACTTGGCTTATTCTACCCACGTTTTACCTTCGCGAGCGTCAGTGACGACACACGATTTGATTTACAAATCGTTCGTTAATTTATGCACTGTCGAAGACAGCAAAAAAGCAGGCACGCGTCCTGCGTTCCCGCTTTTTTATATTAATACTACAAAATCTCTAAAATCTCCCTGTTTTTATAAGGCACAATAAAAAACAACTAAGAAGTTTGTTTTTCTATTTTTCCCAATCATCTTATAAAGGTCGTCATTTTTAATAGAACGAAACACCCTTTACCATTCTCTCCATTCTTCAGTAATATCCCCATCATAATCCTGAAGTCCGCAATCTATCGCACCATTTTGTATAATTTCCCAAATACTTTCCCTAACATCCGTCTCTATCAAACAGTATTGCGTGCCTTCGTTTAACCTGTTCAACATCACAACAGCCCACTCCACAACCAACATTATTTTTTCGTTGGAAATATATTCCATTTTATCGAGTTTCTTTAAGTAGGCACTTAATATCTCGCGCACGCAAGCAATGTGATAAGCGGTATATCCGCTTTCCTTTCCCATCTCTTTTTTATACTCTTTAAGCGGAATGATTATGTTTTCTTTGATTTGATTTTTATATGCTTTCAAGTCCATACCATGCTCCTATACAACTTTTTAATTAAGTTGATATTATGATACAACATTTTTTGCCATTTGTCAAGTCTTATATTTCTTGTTGCTCTGTCGCTTTTTCGCCCTTAAAAAATTTTTTAAAAAAATACAAAATGTCCCTGTCAGGAACGCAAGGAGTGCGTAGCAAGACGGAATAGCGAGCAGAAAAAGTACATTCCATACGTACCCGCCTATCCGCGAGCGTCACTGACGACACACAATTTGATTACAAATCGTTCGTTAATTTATGCACTGTCGAAGACAGCAAAAAAGCAGGCACGCTATTGCGTTCCTGCTTTTTTGGCTGCCCCTGTCAGGCTCGA
>JAZSMB010000125.1:0-7743 GCA_045535685.1 Candidatus Scatosoma sp. | reverse complement strand
GACATGGCTACGATCCGACTTACGTAGCAATATTCTTCTAACCCAAAATCGGATGAACCGATGCAAATTCGACAGAAATTATATTTCAAGCCGCTTTCGCCGAACAATGCTTCGAGCGTGCGTTGCTTGTTCTCATCACTCATCAATGAATAGTTGTATGCAGCACTTTCCGTAAAAGCACCGCCGAAACCCACCCAGTCGGTAGGGCGTTTTACGGGGAAAACGTTGATAACGCCGTGTTCACGTATAGAATCGAAAAAAGCCCCAAGCGTAGTTTGCGTAACGTTGTTGTCTAAAAGCATATAGCTTTCTTTCACTTTCATCGTATAAGTACTCCTTTCATAACGGTGCGTTGAGTATAGCGTGAGCGTTATCTCCGTCGCGCTGCGGTGCATTATTTAATATTATTCCACATTCTATTTGCGCGTTCGTTGGTGGCTTTGTCGAAATAACCCATAACGACAAGACGGTTGATGGTGTCTTGGTCGGGGTATTGCGCGAACAACTGCCTGCGCAGTTGATCGCTTGGCGTCGTTAAAGTATGTCCTGCGCCAAAGAAATAGCTTAAATCGTATTCGGCAACGTCCGTTTCGCTTTCGTCCGCGCCGTAGCTTTCCACGACGTAATCGAATACTTCTTCGCTTGCCATACAGCTGGTATAGCCGATATAATACATATTTCGAACCACGTTTTCGGGCATGGAAAGGTAGTTGATAAACGCCATAGCCGCTTTTTCGGCGGTAGGGGTTATATCGTGCATCATAACCCAGCCGTCAAACCATAAATTAGACGCCGCTTGCGGCACGGAATACTCTAAATAAAGGGGATTTTCGGTATCTTCGTCGCCTTCCGCTTCGTCGAGTATATACACCGCGTCGCCGCTCCATTGATAAGACGCCGCAAGCCGACCCATAATCATATCCGTTTTGCCTTCGTCCGTTTCCAAACCGTACAAATTTCTGCGAGCAGTTTCCAGCTTTTTCTTTACGCCGTTCATCGTTTCTACCGACGTATCGTTCATTTTTTGCGCCAAAGTCGCTTTATATTCGGCAAGCGTAATCTCGCCGTCGTCCAAGCGTTCTTTTAAGGTCAAAAGTTCCGTTTCGTAATACATTCCAAGCCCGGTAAAATACGCGTCGCGCACGTTGTCTTTGGAAGTAATTTTCCGCTCGCAAGCAGGGGAGGAAAGGGCGGTCCAGCTTTGCATCAGCGTTCGCGCCTCGTCGGGCGAAGAGCCGATTTGATCGGGGTTAAATACGAAACCTGTCGAGCCCCACATATACCCTGCGGTTTAGTCTGACCACTTACTCCCGTCCGTAAGTTTACCGCTTTCAAACACTTCGCGGATATACGGCGAGAGATTGCGGATGTAATGATTATCAGGGTTACTCGCATCCATCATAGCTGCAGGGAGTTTCTTAATCAACCCTTCTGCCGCGAGTTTCATAATCATATACTCGGACGGACAAAGCAAATCGTATCGATCTTGCATTTTAATTTTATTATACATCGTTTCGTTGTCTTGGAGCGTGACGTATTCGACGGTAATATTTTCGCCGTACGTGTCGTTGTACCAGTCTTCAAATTCTTCGTACATAGCGCGCGCGTTGGCAGAATAATAGCTATCCTCGCCGCCTTCGTCGATATATTCGTCCCAGCTCGCTATACGGAGTACGTTTCCGCGCAGTCCGCCGTTATCATTCGTGTTTTGACACGCGGCAAGGGAACAGGTAGAAAGAAACATACTCGCCGCTAATGCAAAATGCAACCATTTTTTCATTTCTTTTTGCTCCTTGTCTTGTGATACGCCATCACGTTGGAGATGACCACAACCAACACGATGATAAAGAATATAATCGCCGTAAACGCCCAGTACGCCGCCTTAATCTTCGGGCCGACTACGTTGTTTTTATCCAAGCCGTAGATATGCGTACTAATCGTTTGGAAGGTATCGGGCTTGGTGTAAGCCGCGATGATATAATCGTCCAAAGAAAGCGTGATCGACAACAAGAATCCTGCGATAATACCGGGCAAAATTTGCGGAATAATAACGGAAAACAACGCTTTTCTCGGCGATGCGCCCAGATCGAGCGCGGCTTCGTATAAGTTGTTATCCATCTGTTGCAATTTCGGGATAATCGACAACACCACGAAAGGTGTGCATAAGAGCATTTGTCCCAAAACCAGGGGGATATACGTCGATTTATCGATACTCAAAAAGGACACGAGCAAAGCAAACGAAATGGCGGTAACCACGTCCGCGTTGATCACGGGGATACGGTTGATTGCCGTCAAAACGCCGCCCGATTTTTTCTTGGAGTAGAAAATTCCGATCGCGCCCATCGTACCTAAGAGAGTGGATAACAGCGCAACCACAAGTGCGAGTAATAACGTTTGCCCAACCACTTGCAACGGCTCGTTTTGGGGATTGAAGAAATATTTATAATGCTCCCAACTAAACCCCGTCCACGTTTGAATGCGATCGCTTTCGTTGAACGAGTTGATGGTCAAAAACAGGATAGGGAAGTAGATAAAAAGCAAAGTGAGCCCGATAAACGCCCATTTCAAAATACTTTTAAATTTTACCATAACGACGCACCTCTCGTATCCGTTTGACCTTCTTCGCTAAACCCGCCCGTCAGCCACGTGACGAGGAACATAAACAGCAAAAGCAAGAGTGCGATAAACGACCCGTCGTGCCATAAATCGCCCGTGAAATAGTCGTCAATCAACTTACCGATGATTTTTACGTTTCTAAACGTGAGATAGTTAGACACCACGTAGTTGGTCATCGACGGCAAAAACACCATCGAAACGCCGCTCATAATCCCTGCCTTGGAAAGGGGGAGCGTCACTTTAATAAACGCTTTTGCGGGCGTTGCGCCAAGGTCTTTGGCGGCTTCTAAATAACTCTTGTCAATCTTGATAATGGTGGTATAGATCGGCAAAATCATAAACGGTAAGAAATCGTAAACCATACCGATGATGGTATTGACGATATTCCACGTATCCGATTTATTGTAAATGCCCAACCACACGAACAACTCTTTGAGTGCGTTGATGCGGAGTACGAAATTTACCCACATAGGCACGACGAATAAAAGGAGCAGAGTGGATTTATTTTTGAGTTTACACTTGGCGATGATATACGCCACGGGATACGCAATCAACAGGCAAACGATGGTACTCATTGCCGAGATAAAGAAACTGCGCATAATCGTTTTAAAGTTATACGATTGAAAAAATCCCACAATGCCTTCGCCGCTTTCGTTGAAGAACATACGCACGTATTCGAGCGTCAACTTTCCGCTGTCGTCCGTGAATGCATAATACAGCACGATGAACAGGGGAACGACTACGAATACCGCCAAAAACAACGCGTAGGGGATCGCGAGCAGTTTTCTGGAAAAGCGGAATTTCGTTTTAGCAGCCGTCATTGTTTCCCTCCTTCCGCAACTTTGAGCGTCATGCGGATTTTGTCTTTGGGGATAATGAGGCTAACGAGGTCGTTTTCATTCCACGTATCTTCGCACGCCAAAACGTAGTCTTCCTCGTTTTCCGTACGCACGATATAACGATAATATTCACTCTTATAAATCATGGAAATAATATGACCTTGCGCACCGCCTTCGTCCAAGTTATCGCTCATCACGATATCTTTTAAGTCGACTTCTACGTTTACTTCTACGTCCGTCAAGTCGATTTGTTCGCCTTTTGCGGTAATCAGATAACCTTCTTCGTCCAAATGGCTGCCCGGGTAGAGTTGGGTAACGTCGCACGCAAACTCGCCGTCGCCAAATTCAACGGTGTTGCGCTTGGTGATCACGCCGTTAAACTTATTCACGCGGAAAATCTTTTTCATAACGTGAATACCGTCGGGGGCAACCGTCAAACCGACCGTCTCGCCTACGTCGGGAGTGGTGGTGCTTTGAATTTCAATTTCGTATCTGCCGCATTGTACGAGAATTTGATAATGCATACCCTTGAAAATAACCGACGTTACTTTGCCTTTGAGTTTTCCCTCTTCCGGCGCAACGATTTTCACGTCCTCGGGGCGTACGACTACGTCAACGGGCTCGTCCTTTTCAAAACCGCCGTCCAAGCAATCGAACGATTTACCGCAAAAGCGTACTTGACCGTCTTTGGGCATAACGCCCGAGAAAATATTACTTTCGCCGATAAAGTCGGCAACGAACGTGTTTTTCGGCTCGTTGTAAATCATTTCCGGCGTACCGATTTGTTGAATGATACCGTCCGCCATAACCACGATGGTGTCCGACATGGTCAGCGCCTCTTCCTGATCGTGCGTAACGTAGATAAACGTAATCCCCAAACGCTTGTGCATCGCTTTGGGTTCTAATTGCATTTCTTTACGCATTTTCAAATCGAGTGCGCCAAGCGGCTCGTCGAGTAGCAAAATTTCCGGCTCGTTGACGATGGCGCGGGCGATGGCGATACGTTGTTGCTGACCGCCCGAAAGGGTAGCGATACTCCGTTTTTCAAAACCGCTCAAATCTACGATTTCGAGGGCTTTTTTTACCTTTTCCGCAATAATCGCTTTGGGGAGCTTTTCTTGTTTTACCTTTTGATTGCCGTTCTTATCGGTATAGGTCGTTTCCACGCGTTTTTGCTTCAAACCGAACGCAACGTTTTCAAACACGTTCAAGTGCGGAAACAGCGCGTATTTTTGGAAAACGGTGTTTACGGGGCGCAGGTTAGGGGGCAAGTGCGAAATATCTTCCCCGTTCAAAAGAATTTGCCCGCTCGTCGGCACGTCAAACCCTGCGATCATACGCAAAGTAGTGGTCTTTCCGCAGCCGGACGGGCCTAAGAAGGTGACGAATTCGCCCTTGCGCACGTATAAATTCATATTTTCCACGACGGAAACGCCGTCGAACTCCTTGCAAACGTCGATAAGCTGAATAATTTTAGATTGTTTTTCCAAAGCGGTATTTTTCATAAGTATCTTCTCCGAAAAAAGAATAATTAAAAATTAGGGGGTGTGGATATCCACAAAAATTTCGCCGCGCTTTTACCTTCGTTGACGATATAGTGCGGTTTGCTGGCTGGATAGTAAAAGGCTTCGCCTTTTTTTGCGCCGTGCCGTTGATTGCCGAGCACGATGGCAATTTTGCCTTCCAAAACGTATCCAAACTCTTCGCCTTCGTGAGGGACGTCGATTGCGGTAGACACGCCTTCTTGTAGCGTAACTGCCGTCGGTTCCATCATATTTTTCTGCGCGTTGGGGATGAGCCATCGAAAAAGTACTCCGTCCGAGTCCTTTTCAATAAACTCGTTTTTGGTAAATACGACCTTTTCCTGCGTTTCCTCGCGGAAAAATTCGGCAAGGTTACTCCCAAGCGCCGCCAAAATATCCGTCAAAGTAGCGATGGACGGGCTGTTTAAGTCGTTTTCCAGTTGCGATATATAACCTTTCGTCAGTTCGCAACGGTCGGCAAGTTCTTCTTGCGTTAAACCTTTTTGGTTGCGCATTCGCCTAATTTTTTCGCCTAATTCCATAACGAATTGCTCCTTTTCTTTCTTCCGTTTGTTTTAAAAAAGCTTGGTTTGTTAAAAATAAACGAAAAGTTTAGCAAAAATAAACTTTAACGATATTTATTATAAAAAAAACGTGGGCGTATGTCAATCGTTTGAAAGGCGTTTTTCATAAGTTTTTACGCGCGCGCACAAAAAAATACGCCCGCGCACGCGCGAGCGAGGAAAAAACGAAAAAATAGGGGAGTTTTTCGGGTTATTTATTCGTACGAAAAAATGGGTCTACCGATAGGCAGACCCACATATTTATAATATGGTCGTAATTAGTTTAACGAAGCAAGTTTCTTTGCAAGTTTCGCTTTTCTGTTGTTTGCGTTGTTCTTGTGGATAACGCCTTTGGTAACAGCGCTGTCGATAGCGGAAACGGTAGCGGGGAAAAGCGCGGTAGCTTCTTCTTTGTTGCCAGCGTTTACAGCTTCGAGGAATTTCTTCACTTGCGTTTTAAGTGCAGATTTGATTGCCTTGTTTTGCATCGTTTTCTTTTCGATAACCAAAACTCTCTTTTTTGCGGATTTAATATTAGCCATGATATTCTCCTTACGAATTGTTCTTTTTTAATTTCAATAGCGTAGATTATTTTAACACAATTTTTTTTGATTGTCAAATTGTTTTTCACACTAAAACTGCGAAAAACGCCAAAATTTTCATTTTTTTTATTTTTATGGGGGTAAAAATGCAATATAGGGAGGGTGGAATCGCCTTTTTCGATAGCGGAATCGGCGGTCTGACCGTTTTACACGCGTGCGTGCGCCGTTTTATGGGCGAACGCTTTTATTATTTTGGCGATAACGTCCACGCGCCGTACGGCAACAAATCACAACAAGAAATTACGGCTTTAACAATACGCGCGTTCGAATTCTTTCACGCGCTCGGCGTAAAAGCGGCGGTGATCGCTTGCAATACGGTCACGGCAGTTTGCGCGGAAACGTTGCGCAAAAAATATCCCTTTCCGATTATCGGAGCAGAGCCGGCAATCAACGTCGCTGCACAAAAAGGGGGTAAAGTACTCGTTTTGGCAACGGCGGCAACGTGTGAAAGCGCGCGTTTTCTATCCCTTTGCAAGGGGGTAGGGGATAGATATCCACACGCAACCCTGCTCATCCACCCGTGTTATACCCTTGCGGAGGCGGTTGAACGGAATATAGAAAAGGGCGAACTCGATTTATCTATCCACATTCCCACAATGCACCCAACTTCCGTCGTTTTGGGGTGTACCCATTACATATATATAAAGGAGCAAATATCCCGCTACTATTCCTGCCCAGTTTTTGATGGAAATTTGGGGATATCCACCCACTTATCCACCGTCTTACAAAGTGCAAAAATAGGGGAGTTATCCACAAAATCCACAAAAATAATCCACACTTATCCAAAAAGTAGGGATAAGCAACCACTTTTTACCACGAACAAATTTTCGTGTTTTTTAACCCAAAATTCCAACCAAATTTGCTTTATAGGGGAGTCGAAAGACAAAAATAAACAAATATACGAACGAATGTTCGCATTGTCAGGAAAATAAAGGAGTGTAGCGAATAAAAAATTTAAAAAAAATTTGAAAAATTTACTAAAAAAGTGTTGACAATGGTCAAAAGTGGTTGTATAATAGATACAAGCACGCCAAGAGGGCGAAAGCGCAAAAAAACGAGGAGGGATAAGCAAGGTATGTTCAAGGGCGTTTTCGAACATCAATTAGACGACAAAAACCGGTTGCGGATTCCCGCTCGGTTCAAAAAAGAATTAACGGGGGAAAACGGAGAAAAGACGTACAGCTTTTTCCGCGGTATGAACCGTTGCATATGCGTAATGGAAGATAGCTTGCTGGACGATACCATTTCTTGTATCTCGGACGAAGGTATTTCCGAAACGTCGCCCGCGTCCACGTTATTCTTTGGCAGTATCTTTTCTGCAGAAGAGGACGCGCAAGGGCGCGTGGTATTGCCCGCGTCACTTAAAAAGATGGCGGGTATCACCAAAGACGTCGTCACACTCGGCCGTGGCAAGCGGCTGGAAATTTGGGCGGCGGAACGTTACTACGAATATTTAGAAGGAATCGATTACGACGCAGAGTTGAAGAAGTTGGGGATTTAATCAAAAATGTTAGAATTTTCTCACAAACCGGTTATGCTGGAAGAATGTTTACAAGGGCTTGCTTTGAAAGACGGCGGCGTTTGGTTTGACGGCACGATC
>JAZSMB010000064.1:0-5015 GCA_045535685.1 Candidatus Scatosoma sp. | reverse complement strand
TTGGAACCAGGAAAACCTCACCCTCGACCAGGTAGAAGACGCGCTCAAGTACGTGAAGGAAAACGACACCGTAACCGTGAAATTCCTTTATGGCAAGGCATTCTCCGTTGAACCTGAAAACTTCGTTGAACTTAAGGTTATCAAAACGGAACCCGGCGTAAAGGGCAACACCGCAACGAACGTAATGAAGAACGCGAAGGTAGAAACGGGCGCTACGATTCAAGTGCCTATGTTCGTTGAGGAAGGCGAAACGATCCGTATCGATACGAGAACGGGCGAATACATGAGCCGCGTATAATTTTACGTAGTTTATAACAAAAAAAACAAGTTCAAAATGCAGGATTTAACCAGTCCTGCGTTTTGTCGTGTTTTGAGCAAATGCAGGGGGCAGGTATGCGTGCAGTTGTACAAAGAGTAAAGCAAACCACCTTAAAAGTGGATGAAAAAACCATCTCGGAAATTCCGTTTGGGTTGGTTGTATTTTTAGGCGTGAAAGTGGGCGATAGTAAGGCGCAGGCAGATTATTTGATGAAGAAAATTGCTCATTTGCGCGTGTTTGAAGACGAAAACGGAAAGATGAATTTATCCGTCAAGGACGTGGGCGGCGAGATCTTGCTCGTATCGCAATTTACCTTATACGGCGATACGTCGCGGGGAAACCGTCCAAGCTTTATCGAGGCAGCCCGTCCCGAAACCGCCGAGCCGTTGTACGAATATGCGTTATCTGCGCTTGCCTCGCACGGCGTCGTGGTAAAAAAGGGCGTTTTCGGTGCAGATATGCAAATTTCTCAACGTAACGACGGGCCTGTAACAATTTTATACGATACCGACGAAAAAGAATAAATAAAAAGGAATTCTACTCATAGTAGAGTTCTTTTTTTACGCCAAAATGCCGTTATTACAGGCAAAATACGAGCCTCTTAAGCGGGGCGTTTGAGGGGGAATATTGCGGTGATTCATCAGCGCGAAAAATAGCCTAAAAAGGGAGTCGTTTATCAAAACGGGGCAGGCAGGTATGCGTTCAATGCCATTTTTTGACAAAATGCAACAAGAAAAACGAGGAGGGGAGTATTGAAAAACTCGGTTGAATAAGATATAACGACGCATAAAGGCAAACGGCTGGCAGAAAAGCGGTCGTTTTTTGCCGTTAAGCGATTAAAAAATATAAAAGCGGTTATATATTATATAACCGTTCAAAACATCGTAAGAAGCGTTAAAAAACAGCCTTTTTATAATATTTTATAAAAAAACTAAAAAAAATCACGAAAAAAAGAGGAAAAACGCACCTTGCCGTCGAATAATAAAAGAGAAAGGGCGAAAACTATGCAAAAAACAAGGAGGGGAACGGCAAAATGAAAGACGAATTATTTTTTTCTTGCGTGCGCGAGCGCGTATGTGCAAAGGAAGAAACGTTTTTATCGGCGTACGCGCAAAAATCTTCGCAAACGAAAGGCAGAGCGCGCGAAGAAAAGCCGTGCGATTTCCGTACCGAATTCCAACGCGATAGAGATCGTATCGTTTACAGCAACTCGTTTAAGCGGTTGAAAAACAAAACGCAAGTTTTTTGCGCTCCTGAAGGAGATCACTATATCACGCGGCTCACGCATACGTTCGACGTAGCGCAAATTGCCCGTTCGATTGCCCGCGTACTTTGCTTAAACGAAGATTTAGCCGAAGCGATTGCACTTGGGCACGATTTAGGACATACGCCGTTTGGGCACGTGGGCGAACACGTACTTGATAAACTTTCCTCGCACGGATTTCAACACAACGAACAATCGCTGCGCGTAGTCGATTGTATCGAAAAGGACGGTCGGGGTTTGAATTTAACCCACGAAGTACGCGACGGTATTGTGCAGCATAAGAGTACGGGCAAACCGATGACGCTCGAAGGACAAGCGGTTTCGCTGGCGGATAGAATCGCGTATATCAACCACGACATCGAAGACGCGATCCGCGCAGGGATTTTAACGGCGAACGATTTACCCAAAACGGCGGTGGAAGTACTCGGCGATAAAACGAAAACGCGTATCAATACGATGATAGCGGATATTTATCAAAACTCGTATGGAAAAAACTTTGTAAAAATGTCGGATCAAGTGATGGGTGCGATGAACGAATTGCGCGCGTTTATGTTCAAAAACGTGTATCACGTAGCCAACAAAGCGATGCAGGATAGAGCGGAGCGTATGCTGACGCAACTGTTCGAGTATTTTATGAAAAACGTAGAAAAATTGCCCGCGCGCTATTTGCGCCGTTTGGAAGAGGACGGCAAAGAGCGGGTAGTGTGCGACTATATTTCGGGAATGACCGATCGATACGCGGTAACGGTATTTGAAAACTTGTTCATTCCCGCAAACTTTTCGTTAGGAGGGGTATAAAGTGGCGTTAGGCAGAGGGCTTGATCCAAGATTTATGGACGAGCTAAAACAAAAAAACGACATTGTCGAAGTAATCTCCGGCTATGCGGCGCTGGATAGAAAGGGGAATACGCATTGGGCGTGCTGTCCCTTCCACCACGAACGCACCCCTTCGTTTGCCGTCAATCAAGCCGAGCAATTTTACCATTGTTTTGGTTGCGGCGTGTCGGGGGACGTAGTGAAGTTCGTACAAGAAATCGAATCCACCGACTTTATGGGCGCGGTGCGTATCTTGGCAACGCGTGCGAAAATGCAAGTACCCGAAAGCAACTTCGATACGGAAAAAGCGCAGCAAATGAAGAAAAAACGGGACGCAATGGCGGCGATTATGCTGGATAGCGCAAAGTTCTATTTAAGCAATCTCTACGGCGGGGACGAACGCGCACAGCAGCATTTGCAATATATCCAACGCCGTAAATTATCCCCGTCCACCGTCAAAAAATTTGGATTAGGCGCGTCGCTCGACTTCTTCTCGCTCCCCGATTATTTAGCGGGCAAAGGATTTATGCGCCAAGACTTACTCGATAGCGGGGTGTTGACCGAGTCGAAAAACGGCAAACTCGTCGATTCGCAGGCAGGAAGATTGATTTTTCCTATTATCAACGCGCTGGACGAGGTGGTGGCGTTTGGCGGACGGTTGCTTGAGAAAACCGACTTTGCCAAATATAAAAATACCAAAGAAACGATGTTATTTAACAAGAGTAAAACGCTTTATAACATCAATCTTTTGAAAAAACTCAAACGTCAAAAACAAATCCAAAACGTGATTTTCGTGGAAGGGTATATGGATACGATATCCTTATATCAAGCGGGGTTTGAAAACGTAGTGGCGTCTATGGGTACGGCACTTACAAAAGACCAAGCGCGGCTTGTAAAACGCTACTCGGATAACGTGCTCATCAGCTACGACGGCGACTTTGCGGGGCAAAAAAATACCCTGCGCGGTTTAGAAATTTTAAAAGACGAGGGCTTGAACGTAAAAGTCGTTCCTTTGCCCGAAGGGGCTGACCCCGACGACGTAGTAAAGCAAGGCAAAGAAGTTTATCAAAAATGCTTAGACGAGGCAATGCCGCTGATCGATTATAAAATCCACTATATCGAACGCAAATACGATTTAAACGAAACGTCGGAGAAACGCGCGTTTATTGCCGAAGCGCTCAAAGTGGTTGCCGAAGCGGAAAGCGAAAGTTTGAAAGAAGAACTTTTGCGCAAGTTGAGCAAACAAACGGGAATTTCCAACAGCGCTTTGCAACGCGATTTAGAAAACGGTAAAACGAGCAGCGGACAGGAAAAACAAGCCCCTGCCGTGCAAGAACAAACGCGTATTTTAGAAACGGCGGCGGGCGCGGATAAGCGGAAAAAAGCCATACGCTTTATTTTGGCGGCGAAGCTCTTTTCCGTTCCGTATGCAAAAGATTTGGATTTGAGGAATTTCCGTTTTACCGATTCTACGCACCAAACCATTGCCGATTATATCATCGAGCACGAACAATCGGGCGCAAGAATCCGTCCCAGCGAGCTGTTTGAATTTTTAGAAGAGGACGGCACGGAATTAAGTGAGATTTTGGATTTTAACTACGAAGACAAACTCACGGGAGAGATTGCGAAACGATTTTTCGAGGATAGCGTGAAAACGATCGAAAAGGAAGATTTAGAAAACCAAATAGCGGCGTACGCGACGAGTTTATCGGGCGAAACGGACGTGGAAAAGCGCAAAGATATGATGCGGAAAATCGCAGAGTGTACGAAAAAAATCAATCAATTAAAAAATAAATAAAACGGGCAACCGTGATATATAAACGGAGGATAAAAGGGTGAATATATCCGAACAAAAACTCAACGAAATTTTAGCGGGCATTATCGGTAACTACGGTAAAAAAGGTAGTATTTCCACCAACGCGCTTTGCGATATTATGGAAAAATACGATACGACCGCCAACCAAATTGACTTCGTGTACAAATCGTTAAACGAAGCGGGCATTCAAATCGTGGACGAGGACCAACGGGATAAAGAGCTGTTCGAACAAGCGCTTTCCGATATCGGTTTAGACGATCCTGTTAAGATGTATCTTAAAGACATCGGTAGAGTGCCGCTCTTGTCTGCGGACGAAGAAGTGGACTTGGCGCGCAGAATGCAAGAAAACGACGAATCGGCGAAAAAGCGCCTTTCCGAGGCAAACTTGCGTTTGGTCGTTTCCATTGCAAAACGCTACGTAGGGCGCGGAATGCTGTTTTTGGACTTGATCCAAGAAGGCAACTTGGGGCTTATGAAAGCGGTGGAAAAATTCGATTATCAAAAAGGGTTCAAATTTTCGACCTACGCAACGTGGTGGATTCGTCAATCGATTACGCGTGCGATTGCCGATCAAGCGCGGACCATTCGTATTCCCGTACACATGGTCGAAACCATCAACAAGCTCACGCGCGTGCAACGCGTGCTTTTGCAAGAACTGGGTAGAGAACCTACGCCTGCGGAAATTGCAGAAAAAATGGGCGTGACGGAAGACAGAGTACGCGAAATTCAAAAAATCGCGCAAGACCCCGTCTCGCTGGAAACGCCGATCGGCGAAGAGGAAGATAGCCACTTGGGCGATT
>JAZSMB010000076.1:0-6297 GCA_045535685.1 Candidatus Scatosoma sp. | reverse complement strand
TAATATTTTGTGCGTCCTTTCGCAAATCGCGCAAAGCGCGTATAAATTCTCCAACGATATTCGTATTTTGCAAAATATGAAAGAAATCGAAGAAAGTCGGAGGCCAAGCGGTCTTAGGAAGACAATTTCATCACACAACTCCTTGGCTCACAGAACGACATGGCTACGATCCGACTTTTATAATATTTTGTGCGTCCTTTCGCAAATCGCGCAAAGCGCGTATAAATTCTCCAACGATATTCGTATTTTGCAAAATATGAAAGAAATCGAAGAACCGTTCGAGAAAAACCAAATCGGCTCGTCGGCGATGGCGTACAAACGCAACCCGATGCGCTCGGAACGTATCGGCGCGCTTGCCCGCTACGTCATTTCCCTGCCGATGAACAGCGCGCTTACCGCTTCAACGCAATGGTTCGAGCGTACGCTGGACGACTCGGCAAATAGACGTATCGTCAACGCACAAGCATTCTTGTCGGTGGACGCAATTTTGAATATTTATATGAACGTTGCGGAAAATTTAGTCGTTTACGAAAAAGTAATCGCAAAACATATTCGCGCGGAACTTCCGTTTATGGCAACCGAAAACATTATGATGGGTTGCGTAAAAGCGGGGGGCAACCGTCAAGAACTGCACGAACGCATTCGCGTACTTTCCATGGAAGCAGGCAAAAACGTGAAAGTGGAAGGGGGCGAAAATAACTTAATCGATTTGATTAAGCAAGACGAAACGTTCAAACCCGTTTGGGATCAAATCGACGACATTTTAGACGCGAAGAAATTCATCGGTCGCGCGCCCAGTCAAACGGTTGCGTTTATCGAAAACGAAATCGATCCTATTTTGGCTAAACACGCCGATTTACTCGGCGAAAAAGGCGACGTTCGCGTTTAATCCAAACCAAAGCAGCAAAAAGGAGTATTTTCCTATGATATACGACATCGCAGGGTTGCGTATCGCCATCAACAATCGCCTGCCTTATACGGCACGGTTTTGCGCGGAATACCTTTCCCCCGACCAAACGTCGCCTGCCGACTTATCGGTAGCAGTCACCGACGAAGAATTTTATGCGGAAAAAGCGATTGCACCGCAATTCCACGACGGATATATCGAAAGCGTTTGTATGTACCGCAATATATGCAAGCAAATGCCGGAAAAGGGGCGGTTATTGCTCCATTCCGCCGTTTTAGAATTAGACGGCAACGGCTACGCGTTTTTAGGCAGAAGCGGTACGGGTAAATCCACGCACACGGGGCTTTGGCTCAAAGCGTTTCCCGCCGCGCGGATTATCAACGGCGATAAACCCATTTTAGAATATAAAAACGGAGAATTCATCGCGTACGGCACGCCTTGGCTGGGTAAAGAAGGTCTGGGCTGTAAATCGAGTGTTCCACTCAAAGGGCTGTGTTTTTTGGAGCAAGCGAAAGAAAATTCCATCCGTCGATTAACGCCGAGTGAGGCGGCGGCGAAAACCTTTTTGCAAGTGCTGATGCCCAAAGACGAAAATAACGCCACGCTCACGCTTGAACTTATGGATAAGCTCATTGCAAGCACGCCTTGCTACTTGCTCAAATGCGATATCTCGCAAACGGCAGTCAAAACGTCGTTCGAGGCAATGACGGGTAAAAATTTTGAAGAATATTTAGGAGAAAACAAGATATGAAAATCAAAGCAGGATTCGTCGTTCGCCAAGTAGGCGGTTCGCACGTAGTCGTTCCCGTAGGGGAAATGAGTAAGCAATTCCATGGTATGATTAACTTAAACGAAACGGGCGCGTTTTTATGGAATTTTTACTCGCAAGAGCACACGCTGGAAGAAGGCGTGCAAGCGCTTATGCAAGAATACGCCGCGGAAGAAAGCGTAGTAAAAGCGGACGTGGAAAAATTCTTTGCGCTTTTGGAAAAGCACGGCTTTTGTGAATAAGCTTGGGTAGGGGGAAAGTATGCAAATCAGCAAAGAACAATTAACCATCGAAGAAACGCTTAAATTCAACGGCGTTTATATGGGACCTACGACGGGGATTAGTATGGAACCGATGCTCAAACACCGTCGCGACACCATCGTCGTCCGTCCCAAAGTGGAACGCTTAAGACCGCTCGACGTCGCGCTGTATAAGCGTGGAAACTCGTACGTGCTCCATCGCGTAATTAGCGTCATCGACGGCGGATATATCATTCGCGGAGATAATTTGTATAACGACGAAATCGTGCCCGAAGACACGGTGATCGGCGTTTTAACCGAGTTTTTCCGCAAAGACAAGCATTATTTATGCACGGACGCAAAGTATCTCAAATACGCGCAAAGACGGGTAAAAACGTACAAATTCCGCCGCGTATTTTGGCTGGTAAAAGTGGCTGGCGTAAAGCTGCTCCGCGCTTTAAAAATTAAAAAATAACGGTACGTAACGATGAAAAGTAATATGGCGACAAACTATGGAAAAGCTTGGTTAAAAAAGCAGCTGCGCGGCTATAAAACGCCCGTGGCTTTGCTTGCGTGCGTCAGCGCGTTTACCACGTTGCTTTCCTTGGTGTTTGCGTATCTTGTGCGGTATCTAATCAATAGCGCAACAGGCGGAAATATGCCGCTTTTGCTTACGTTTGCACTCGTATTGCTCGGCGTAATGCTCCTTCGCATCGGTATGCAAACGCTGTCGGGGTACTACGCGGAAAAACTCCGCGCCAAAATCACCGCCGATCTGCGTACGCGCGTATTCCATAAAATTTTACGCTCCGATTATGCCAAAGTGCAAAGCTATCACAGCGGCGAACTTTTAAACCGTTTAACGACGGATATTCAAGAAGTAGCGGTGGATACGGTCGGGTTGTTGCCTGCGCTTACGGGAATGATCGTGCAATGTGTAGGTGCAATCGTTGCACTTTTGACGATTGACCCGTGGTTTACGCTCATTTACGTGGTTTGCGGCGGCGTACTTGGCGGTATCAGCGCAACGTTCCGTAAACAAATCAAAAAACGCCAACAACAAGTCTTGCAAGCGGACGGCAAATCGCGTGCGTTTATGCAAGAAGGCGTTTCGTCGGTACTTACCCTCAAAGCGTACGGCGCAGAAGAAAAAACCATGCAAAAATCGCAAGCGTTTGTCAGCGAATATTTTGGCGCAAGGCAAAAACGTAACGTTTTACGTTCGTGTATGAATGCCGTATTTTCCTTGCTGGGCAATTTTGGGTTGATTTTCGCTGTCGTTTGGTGTAGCGTTAGTGTATTAAACGGCAATACCGACTATGGCTCTATTTTATCGGTTATTCTTTTGCTTATGCAACTGCAACAACCGTTTACGTCCATTTCGTCGCTCGTGCCTATCTATTACGCACGGATTACAAGCGGGGAACGACTGCACGAGCTTGATAATTTACCTTGTGAAGAAATCCAAACAGCGCAAGCGGGAACAAATTTTGAACTTTCGGAAATTTCTTTTGAAGAAGTGTCGTTTACGTATGGCAGAAACCAAGTCCTTACAAACGCGTCCGCGCAAATCAAACAAGGGGAAATCGTTTGCTTAACGGGTGCGTCAGGCGCAGGAAAAAGTACGCTTTTCAAACTGCTTTTAAACGTATTTACGCCAAATGCAGGCGCGTTATGGCTGACGGATAATAGCGGCGAAAAAACGCCGTTAACCGCGGAGCGGCGCGGTCTGTTTGCGTATGTACCGCAAGGAAATTTCTTATTCTCGGGTACGATTTACGAAAACTTGACTTTCTTTGCCGATAAGAACGGCGAAGATATGCATAGCCGAGTAGACAACGCGTTAAAAGTTGCTTGTGCCGAGTTCGTGTTCGATTTACCGCAAGGCTTACAAACGCCGCTGTACGAAGGCGGGGCGGGGCTTTCCGAAGGTCAACTTCAACGCCTTGCCGTGGCACGTGCGATTGTATCCGATCGCCCCGTGTTGCTTTTGGACGAAGCGACCAGCGCGTTGGATGGCGAAACCGAACAACGCTTGCTTGAAAATTTGCGTAATTTACAAAACAAGACTTGTTTAATCGTCACACACCGTCCTGCCGCACTCGAAATCGCGGATAGAATACTCACCGTCGAAAACGGTAAAATCGTGTAAACAATAAATCCCCGCGTTCATCGGGGATTTTCTATTGGTTATCTAACAAAAATGATTGACGAAAGAGTATTTATTTGCTATAATGATATAGCAAATATGGAGGCGTAGCTCAGTTGGTTGAGCGATTTGTCGGAGGTTCGCGCGAGTTTACGACACTTTGGCGCAGCCAAAACGCTCTCGCGTCCACACGCACTTGCCAACAATTAGATTTTTACGGAGGCGTAGCTCAGTTGGTTAGAGCGCTACCTTGACATGGTAGAGGTCGGAGGTTCGAGCCCTCTCGCGTCCACCAACAAAGACACCCGTTTGGGTGTCTTTTTACGTGCAAGAGAGGATGCGAAGAAACTCCGCTTTTGGAGGTTCGCGCGAGTTTATGACACTTTGGCGCAGCCAAAACGCTCTCGCGTCCACCAACAAAGACACCCGCTTGGGTGTCTTTTTGCGTAAAAATAGATTGAGAAGACGATTATGTTATACGAAAATTTGTCCTATAGTTGCGCTTAGTCAACTTTACCGATTAAATAATCAACGCTTACCTCGAAAAAATTTGAAAGGATAATAAGTTGTGCAATACTTGGTTCACTATGTCCACTTTCCCAATGAGAAATAGCCATTTTTGACATATTTAAGAATTCCCCAAGAGCTTGTTGGGAAAGGTCCTTTTCAATTCTCAACTCTTTTAATCGTTTACTAAATTCCATACTCAAATTGTAACATTTTTAGTTACGAAACGCTTGACAGTAACAAAAAATGTTACTATAATAATATATATAACTCGCAAGGAGATTTATAAATGGCACAAAAAGCAAAAATAGAATTGACGCATGAAGAGCAAAGTGAAATTGCTAATAAAGCGATACAAATGCGTGATTTGATGAGTAAAGAAGAACAAAGACGTAAAGCATGGATATATAAAAGAAAATACATTTTAAGGGGATTAATAGCGTTGGTTATTGCTTTGATTCTTGGATGGAGTGCTGATTGGAAAGAACATGCAGTTAGTTATCTTATTTGGATAGTTCCGTGTGGATTCTATTTTTTCTTTTGTTTATTAAATATTACTTTTGCTAATCCTGCTGCGGCGTTAGAGCAAGTAAAAATAGAAATGAAAGATGATCTAATTAAACAAAAACAAAATCCCGATTTTGCTTTTGGTGATTTACCAATGTTTGAGATTGAGACGGGTTTTATTGTTTCAAAAATGCTTACCGTTAAGAGTGAAGATTATTTTTCTAATAATGCTATTAAGGCGGCTCGCCGCATAGGTAAACTTATTATAGATAATGAAAATAAAAAATTGATTTTTCAAAAAGGTGCAACCTATTCAAAGGCAATCTCGTTTGCGGATATTATCAGATATGAAATTTATGAAAACGGCAATCATATGGTTGACAGTACTGCAGGTTCAGCGTTATTAGGCGGCTTACTATTCGGGGTTGAAGGTGCAATCATAGGGAGTAGTGGTTCTAAAGAGATTAATAAAATCTGTCAACAATTAAAATTAATTATATATATTAACGATTTTTCCTTTTCAAAGATTGAATTTGATTATATAAAAACGGCGTTGAATATGAAAGATGAAACGTATCAGAGCATTATAGAAAATTTGCAAGAGATAGTTTCGTATCTTGAATATATGATAAATAATAAAGAAAAAGATATTTAATAAAAAAGACACTATTAAGATATGTGAAATCAATAATAAAAAAGCACCCAGCGGGGTGCTTTTTTATTATTTCTCAAAAATTTACTTACTTGCTTTTACCGAGAATAAACGATAGAATGCGGTAAAGATTAAGATATTCGCCAAATAAATGACGGGGATAATCACAAACGCGAACAGTTGCGCGGGATCATTCATTTGTGCTTTGCAATACACGGCAACCATCGACACGATGATCACGCAAATGACGAACACAACCGTTGCGGTGATGATATACGACGGGTGCTTTTTCCGTCTTGCGTGTTGCTTGTACCCGCAAGCGTTCAAAATTGCACAAGTGATAAACGTCGCAAACCCAAGCGCAAAACCGATTGCAGGGTACAGCGCGTCAACACCGATATAATCTTTGATAAAGAATACCACCAAGCTCTCAAACGCCACGATGCAGAACAAAATAATCGCCGCTCTATAAAGCGTCAAGCCAACGTTATACAACCCGCCGTTTGCTTGCGGTTGCGCGTTCGCTCTCGGTGCGTCGTTGCGTACGCCGAAGTCGGAGGCCAAGCG
>JAZSMB010000079.1:0-4414 GCA_045535685.1 Candidatus Scatosoma sp. | reverse complement strand
GTGGTCTTGCCGCTGTTGGGATTGCCCGTTAAAGCAATTCTCATTGATCCGCCTCCATAACTACTGCTTTTTACTCTTTTCTCGCCATCTATAAAGGACAAGTTAGTTTTTGCTAACAAACCGATAAAAAATAAACGCGTTTGTTTTTTTACACGCAAATTGCACACGCAAGCGCTTTATCGATATGATAGCGCGCGTCTTTGATCGCTACCACGCAACCGTCCGCACGGCGGGAAATTACCGTAATTTTCTCGCCGCTGTAACAGCCGAGTGAGAAGAGAAACGAGTTCAGCTCTTCATCTTCCGTTTCAATACTTTTTACGATATATTCTTTCCCGATTTCCGCCGTCGTTAAATCCATAAAACACCTTACTCTTTTTCTTTGTTAGCCATTGCTAATTCGTAAATTATTATATACTATCTTTATGCGTTTGTCAAACGTTTTATCCGTATTTTTCCAAAAAGTTCAAAAAAATAACGGAGTGTTTTTTTCACTCCGTCGGTTGATCATTTTTTTAACGCAAGTTCTATTGCCACTACGCCGTATTTTTCTATTTCGTCTTTAGCGTAATATTTTTCCATATCTTTAGGATTTGCCTGCTCGTCTTCCTTATATCCCATCGACCGCTTATCATACGCTTGATACAAAGCGGAAAAATTAGGAAAAGCGCGAACGTTTTTCACTTTGCAAACGACTTTTTCGCCCGTTTCCATGCAAGTGAACGCAACCCTGTCCCCCGCGTTTATCATCGAACGCTTTTCGTCAAACAAACGAAGTTCTACCGTCTTTTGTCCCGATTTTACCATTAAAAACGGTTGTAATTTGAGTTTCATTTGCCATTCCATACGCATCTACCTCCGCTTTGATATTATAGCACGTTCTCCCCCGCCCCGTCAATCGTTCAAGATGAAAAAACGTTAAACTTTGCTTTCAATAATACCAAGCGAATGACAATTTTTATCGTCAACGGCATAAAAACGCACCTTTTGCAAGGTGCGTTTTCGTTTTGTTTGACGTTACTTTGATTTTGCTTAAAATTAGTCTTCCAGCCCTTCGTTGAGCTTTGCAAGCAACGCGTCGAGGTCTTCGCCGTGAACGGCAACCGCTTCCGCAACCGATTCGCCGTGCGCCATTGCACAACCGAAACAATGCATACCTGCTTCTAATAAAATTTCCGCTGCGTTCGGGTTGATACGTAAGCAATCCGCAATTAAAGTATCTGCAGTAATTTTTGCCATATTTTTTCTCCTTATATCGTTTATTTTTCTTAATTATAGCACTTTTTCAGATAAAACACAAGTTGTTTATAGCAAGTTTTATCGGAAAAATTATCCTATTTTTCGTTTATTTGAAATACTTCACACCGCTTTCGAAAATTTTCATATCGAAATTGCCGTCCACGTTCTTGTACAAGTTTTCGCCGATACGCTCGCTGTGGCCCATTTTACCAAGCACTCTGCCATCGGGCGAAGTGATACCTTCGATTGCCCAAGTAGAGCCGTTGGGGTTAAACGGCGAAACCATCGTGGGTTGACCGCTCAAATCGGCGTATTGCGTTGCAATTTGACCGTTCTTTTTCATAAGTTCCAGCGCGGCTTGCGGCGCAACGATTTTACCTTCGCCGTGCGACACGGGTACTTGGTAAATTTCACCCACCTTACAAGCGGAAAGCCAAGGCGACAAGTTAGACGCAACGCGCACGGAAGAAATCGTGGATATGTGGCGCGAAATATTATTAAACGTCAGCGTAGGCGAGTTTTCCGTCATTTCTTGCACGTGACCAAACGGCACAAGTCCGAGTTTTATAAGCGCTTGGAAACCGTTGCAAATACCCAGCGCCAAACCGTCGCGGCTATGCAATAATTCTTCTAATTGTTCTGCAATATACGGATTTCTAAACGTCGTTGCGATAAATTTACCGCTGCCGTCCGGCTCGTCCCCGCCCGAAAATCCGCCGGGGAATGCTACGATATTCGCCTTTTTAATCGCTTTTACGATGCGTTCTACGCTTTCTTCAATATCCGCAGTGGAACGGTTTTTCACAACCACCGTTTCCACTTCCGCGCCTGCTAAAATGAACTTACGCGCGGTATCCAACTCGCAATTCGTACCCGGGAATACGGGAATAAACACTCTGGGTTTGGCAAGTTTGGTTGCGATATTGCTATACCGCGTGCCAGCCGTATAATCGCAATTTTCCGCTTTGCCTTTCGCGGGAGCGGTGGTCGCAAATACGCTATCCAGCGCACCTAAATATTCGTCGGCAATCGCTTCAATTTCCACGCTTTCATTACCGCAAACAAAGCGTTCATCGCATACCTGCCCCACTCGTTTGCAAATAATTTCGCTATTAAACGCGCTTTCGTCTTGGAGCGAAACGACCAAATCGCCGTACCCTTCGCTGTACAATTCGTCCGCGCTCATATCAAATTTTACGCCGACTGCGTTACCGAGCGCCGACTTGATAACTGCCGCGCCGACACCGCCGTTTTCCACCACCGTAGCGAAACGGATATTCCCGTTTTCGATATTTTTATATACTTCCGCGTACAACGCTTTGAGCGCGTCGAAATCGGGAGCAGAGTACGCGTCTTTGGGGATAGGCAAATGATACAACTTTTCCCCGCCCTTTAACACGTTGGTGATGAGTTTGCTTGCCTTCGCAGGGGCAAGTGCAAACGAGATAAGCGTGGGAGGCACGTGGATACTTTCAAACGTACCGCTCATCGAGTCTTTCCCGCCGATCGCACCCAAGCCCAAGCCCATTTGCGCGTAAACCGCACCAAGGAGCGCGGACGCAGGAACGCCCCAAACGCGCGCTTCGCCCGTCATTCTTTGAAAAAATTCTTGCAAGGTCAAGCGGATATCTTGATAATTTGCACCCGTTGCCACTACTTTGGAAACCGAGCCGACGATGGAATAGATTGCGCCGATGAACGGGCTGCTTTCCATCAAATAAGGCGAATATCCGTACGCGGAAACGGTACAAACGTCCGTTTCGCCGCCGCAAATTTTCGCAGCCATCGCAATCGTGGGCGTGCGTTGCGTTTTACCGCCCCAAGGCATATACACCGTTCTTGCGCCGATGGTCGAGTCGAACGTTTCGGAAAGTCCTTTCTTTGCGCATACGTTCAAATCGCCGATTACTTTTTTCGTCGTTTCCGCGAACGATAAACCTTTTTTCTTATCAAACCAAGCGGTTTTTGCATCGGTAATTTCCACTTCCGCCGTTTGTTTTACGCCGTTGGTGTTCAAAAACTCACGCGAAATGTCCACGATCGCTTTGCCTTTGAGGAGCATTTTCATCCTACCCGTGTCCGTAACGATAGCAACGGGCGTTGCGGAAAGATTCTCTTCCGCCGCGAGCGCGATGAACGCGTCCACGTCCTTTTTATCCACGACTACCGCCATACGTTCTTGCGATTCGGAAATGGCAAGTTCCGTGCCGTTCAAGCCTTCGTATTTTTTAGGGACTCTGTCTAAATCGATATCCAGTCCGTCGGCAAGCTCGCCGATCGCTACCGATACGCCGCCTGCGCCAAAGTCGTTGCATTTTTTAATTTTTCTCGTTGCTTCCTTATTCAAGAACAAGCGTTGCAATTTTCTTTCGGTGAGTGCGTTGCCCTTTTGCACTTCCGCGCCGCACGTTTCCACCGACTTACTGTCGTGTGCTTTGGACGAGCCGGTTGCGCCGCCGCAACCGTCGCGTCCCGTTTCGCCGCCGAGTAGAATAATCACGTCGCCGGCTTTGGGCGTTTCGCGGTATACCATTTCCTTTCTCGCGCCGCCTACGACAAAGCCCGTTTCCAAGCGTTTCGCTTTATAACCTTCGTGATATACTTCGTCGACGATACCCGTCGCCAAACCGATTTGGTTGCCGTACGAGGAGAAGCCTGCCGCCGCGCGTTGGGTAATAACGCGTTGCGGGAGTTTGCCTTTGAGCGTATCTTCGAGTTTTTCTCTGGGATCGGACGCACCCGTCACGCGCATTGCTTGATATACGTACGTTCTACCGCTTAAGGGATCGCGGATTGCACCGCCCAAACAGGTCGCCGCACCGCCAAACGGTTCGATTTCCGTGGGGTGGTTGTGCGTTTCGTTTTTGAACATAACGAGGTATTGCTCTTTCTTTCCGTCAATCTCCGCCTCGATTTGAATAGAACAAGCGTTGATTTCTTCGGAAATATCCAAATTATCTAATTTACCGTCCTTTTTCAACTTTTTCGCCGCAATCGTAGCCAAGTCCATTAAACAAGGATACTTGTCGGGACGGTTACCGTTGAGTTCTTTATACAAATCTTCGTATAAATGATACGCCTTTTCGATCGTCTTGTTTTCCGAGTTGATTTTTACGTTTTTAAGTTCGGTCGCGAACGTCGTATGACGGCAATGGTCCGACCAGTAAATATCGAT
>JAZSMB010000078.1:0-7087 GCA_045535685.1 Candidatus Scatosoma sp. | reverse complement strand
CGCTTGGCCTCCGACTTGCCTTGCACGAAAGCGGATATCCCATCGATTTGGGGTATTTGGAAGAATGCGACGGCGATATCGGCGACAAGCTGTGGTTCGATTTTTCCGACGGTAAATTTACTACCTTTTCCCGCCTTGTTTCCGGCGAGCGCGCGAGTGTATCCACTTATTATACTTTACGAAAAGCGAGTGGTTTGACGTACGACGAAAGCAAATGCGCAGGCGGTAAAAAACGTGCCTTGCGCCTGCTCAAAGCGTATTTAAGCGAAAAAACGGAAGAACAATTTGAAAATTTAGGCGAATTGATCCGCCTTTATGAAGAAACCGAGTAAAAATATCCCGAACCTATGCATCAAAAAAGCACAAGTTCGGGTTTTTCTATAAAAATTTTTTCCAAAACCATAAAAAAGTTGTCAGTAGCGCAACAAAAAAGAACATAAAACTCGTTACGGGTTGGAAGGTGCATCCTTTGGGATTGATTACTTGTACAACCCCACTTGCAGACGATTAAAAAGGAGGATACGTTATGAAACAATGGGAATACGTGACATTAACGGAAGAATTAGAAGATATAGCTCAAAATGGAATACATAAAGGTTATGACGGTTTAATTACGGATATTGACGGTGATATTTATACGGTTTGGTTTACAAATTCTAAAAATAAGGGAGAGTTGGCTTGGGCTAAAATCCACAAGAAATATCTTGCGCTAAATTCTAATATAAAATTAAATAGACGATTACTTGAATTGATTAAAGAATTTGTATCAAACGTACAAATGGAAAAATATACCCGTTTGACGGAATGCGACGTAAAAGAATACGATGCCGTTGAATTGGTCGTCGAAAAGCCAAAATATGCGATTGCAGGGGTACATCAAGGTGACAGGGGGTGCGTTATCAGCACGTACGCCGTTGATAATCATTGGGAAATTATTTTTTCCGAGCGTGGAACAGGCAAAGATATCGCGCAAATCAGCGTAGCGCGTGAAGATTTTAAGATCATCGATAAGTTTTAATCTCCATCTTTGTTTTCGCTTGTCATTATTTACGGATTTTGCAAATTAAAGAAAAGGAGAAAAATGATGGGTAAATATGAAAACAATACATTGGTTGAAGAAATGGATGCAATTATTTTATTGAACGATAATTATGCAAGCAAAGGATTATTTAAGGGGTACATTGGTATAGTAATGGCTAATTTTATTGAAAAATACGGTTTTGTTGTCGCGGATTTTTCCAATCCTATTGAGCCGGGATATATCCAACCCGTTATAGAAATCAAAAAAGAAGATTTTCGGGTGATTTCGGGATCCCGTTCCGACCAAAAGTTCGTGAAGAAGTTCAAGAATTTATTTAAAAAATAAAAGAAGAAATTGCTTGACGCAATTTCAAAAGTAGTTATTTTAGTGCAAATCTGAAACAAGGGAACAAAAAATATCTCCCGACGGACAAATAAATCCGTCGGGGGTAAATTTATGCGTTTTTCGTTATATCGGCAAAAAATTCATCGTAAGATACGCCGAAAAACTCCACCAAAGCGATGATATAGCTCGCCTTTGGCTCGTTGACAGACCGCTCCCAAAAATCCACCGCTTTTTGGCTAACGCCAACCGCTCTCCCAAGCCCCGCTTGCGAAATTTCTTTTTCTAACCTCAATTCTTTTATTCTTTCCCCTAATCTCATACTATTATTATAGAAGAAAACTTCTTAAAATACTTGACAAAGAAGAAAACTTCTTGTATAATCATAATAGCGAGCCGTAAAAAATAAATATTATTTTTCCAAGTACTATTGACAAATACCGAGAAAGTATTTATAATAAGGATACGCTAAAAAACAACAAGGAGTACGATTTATGTTGATTTGTAAAAAGTGTAGTGCAGAATGCAGCGACACGGCAAAATTTTGCCATATTTGCGGCGAACGCGTCGACGGCAAAAAGCGTTGTGACGCTTGCGGAACTTGGAACGAACAGGACGCGGTATTTTGTCCTGCTTGCGGTGCAAGAGTAGACGGTAAAACCGCTTGCGCATCTTGCGGAACGCTGTTTGAAGGGAATTTTTGTCCCGAATGCGGTACGCCTGTAAAACAAGCGAAAACGCTTGTCCAAACACAAGAAAAAGCGGCAAACAAACCGAGCGGTTGGATAGGCGAAAAGGTAAAGAGCCTTAGCGAACTTATCAGCGGCGGCTTGATGGCGCTCGGCGCGTTGTTTGCACTCGTTTTCGTGTTTTTGATTGGTATGGAACCGAGTGTTTTGGGCGCGTCTTTGGGCGATTTAGGCGTTCCTGGCGGAAGCGCGAACCTGAATTTGTATTATTTCTTTGGGCAAGTATACGAAGAGATGAATGCCAGCGTGGCTGTCGGCAAGGAGGGGACGTTACAATATTGGCTGTCGTTGACGAATAATGTGCAATTGTCCGAGTACGCGATCATTGGCACAATCGTTTCGGCGTTGATTTTACTCGTAGTAGCAGGCACGGCGATTACCGCACTCACGCTGTACGTTTTAAACTGGTTAAAAATTACGAAAAAAAGCCCGTACGGGTGGGGCATGGCTGCGATCATTAGCTTTATCGGCAGCGTAGTATTGTTTGAAAATCTCAATACCATTTCGATGAATATGCTCAAAGACGCCGAAGCAATTTCTATGGTTTGGTCGGGCGCAACAACGGCAGGTTTCGTGCTTTGCGCGGTGTTCGGCGGTCTGGCGATTGTAGCGAAAGTGTTGGCACAAGGCAGCGCGCCTTGGAAACGCGACCGTATTTTAAAAACGGCACTTTCGCTTGTCAGCGTTGCGCTCGTATGCGTATGGCTGGGCGCAGTAGGCGGTTTAGGAAAACAAATCCAACTGTTTGTGACCGGTACTTCGGGTTCTGCCAACGTGACCGTAAATATGGACGTAAAACTTGGATTTATATTGTTCAGCAGCTTCTTTATTAACGTATTTCCCTATGATGCGATTTCGGCGGATAAAGAATGGGTTAAGTCGAAGGTTTATACCATTTCGACGATGAGTTTTATTTGTCAAATTTTGTCGATTGTATTGATCGTTTTGGCGGTAGTCGTTTTGTTTATACATATCAAAAACGCACATAAAGATCAACAACAATCCAAAGCGGTATTTGTTATCAGCATTATTATGTGGGTGTTCTCGTTGGCACTTTGTATTCTTTGCGCGATTTCCGTTGGTGCAATCAAAGATTGCAGCGAAATGGTGCACTCTTATTTGGTGAGCGGAATGAGTTTCCTGCATCCCGAAATGGCAAAATATATGGGCTACAACGTAGCGTTTACGATGGTGATGTCGTCGATTGTCTTGGTTTATGCAATCGCGCGAAAAATATTTGAACGCATACAACAAAAAAAAGCGTAATATAAAAGGATAGAAAAGGGCGGTTGTTTAAAAACAGCCGCCTGTTTTCATGTAAACGGCAAAAAACGTTAAAACTGCTTGACAAAAGGGATAGAATATGTGTTATAATAAAAATAACAAACTCCAAAAGGAGAAAAATTGAATGTACGAGTTTCTTGCATGGACGGCGTGGGGAATGACGCCGCCGAAAACGTTTGGAACGTTTCATTTATTATTTTTAATTTTCGGGCTGGCGGCGTGCGTATTGTTAGCGTGGCTGCTGCGCAATCTCAACGAAAAGCAAAATAAAATTTTGCTCGTTTCGTTGGGCGTATTTTTGATGCTGACGGAAGTGTATAAACAACTTTTTTATACCTTTTATATCGGACAAGGCAGCTATCAATGGTGGATTTTCCCCTTCCAGCTTTGCTCTGTACCCATGTACTTATGCGTCATCGTACCGTTCGTAAAAAATCAAAAAATTCAACACGGATTATATACCTTTTTATCATCGTACAACCTGCTCGGCGGGTTCGTGTCCATCTTTGAACAAAGCGGACTTTCTCATCCGTATATCACGCTGACTTTGCACGCGTATATCTGGCATTTAATGCTCGTATTTATCGGGTTCTATCTAATCGCGTCCAAGCGCGCGGCAAAATCGCTCAAAGATATTTTGCCTGCCTTTTTGATCTTTATGGGGCTTGCGGCAATCGCGCAAACGATCAATATCGTATTCGCGGATAAAGATATCAAAATGTTCTATATCAGCCCGTACCATTCCACGCCGCTGGTCGTGTTTAAGGATATCGAAGCGGCTTGCGGTTGGTTCGTCAATATGTGCTTGTATATTTTCGCATTAACGCTGGGCGCATTCGTCTTTATACTCGTATCCGTACGCGGCAAAACGCTTTGCAAACGACTTTTTAAAAAACAATATGGCAAACGAGAAGAATAATACGATAAACACCTTACAAAAAACGGGAAAGCGGCTGTTTTTCCCGTTTTTTATCGTACTGTTTTGCTTGTGGGTGATCCAAGTATTTGAGCTTATTACGCCCACGCGGTATTTTTCGTATACCGCCGTTTTATTGTGCTTTTTATACGTACTTACCTTATGGAAAAACGAAACGCATACGCTCTTGCAAATTGCCGCAAGTTTTTTCACATTGCACGCCGATTATTTTTTAATTTTATTACAAGCGCAACAGCAAACGCTCGCCATGGTATTATTCGTAATCGTGCAAGGCTTTTACGCCTACCGTACGCTGCTGCTTGCAGAAACGAAAAAAGAAAAAGTTTGTAACCTCACTTTGCGCGCGGCGGGTAGTGCGCTCGGTATCCTCGCCACCGTTTTGGTGCTGGGCAAAGCCGTCAACGCGACGTATATTTTATCCGTCGTGTATTATATCCAACTGCTGCTTTCCGTCGTGTTTTCCTTTTTGCATTTCCGCAAAGATATCCACGCAAGATTGCTCGCGATCGGGCTGCTCTGCTTCGCGCTTTGCGATTTGAGTATCGGGTTCGAAGTTTTAACGGATATTTTCGCTTTACAATCGGGGAATTTGATTTACGAACTATCCCACGCGCCCATATCGTTTGTGTCGCTGTTTTATCCGCCGTCGCAAACGTTGCTTTGTATCAGCGTTTACCCGTTTGCAAAAAAAGCGCGTAAAACCGCCGTAAACGCATAAAAATCCATAAAAAAAGCGAAAAAAATCAAAAACCCCCGCTCAAAGAGTTGATATTTTTCGCGTTTTGTTATAAAATGATACGTGCGAAAAGATATAAATGGAACACACGCGCACGAAAAAAGTGCGGGCGCGTTTGTTTTTGTGCGTTTTTTCGTATTTAGTGAAAGAAAAAGAAAAAAATCAATTTGGAGGAATATTACAATGGCAAAAAAATATTGCTATCTCTTCACGGAAGGCAATGCAAAAATGCGTGAAATCCTCGGCGGTAAAGGTGCAAACCTTGCAGAAATGACCAACATCGGTCTGCCCGTACCCCAAGGCTTTACCATTTCCACCGAAGCTTGTACGCAATACTACGAAGACGGCAAGCAAATCAATCCGTCCATTCAAGCGGAAATTTTAGAATACATCGAAAAGATGGAACAAATCTGCGGTATGAAGTTTGGCGACAAGGAAAATCCCTTGCTCGTATCCGTTCGTTCGGGTGCTCGCGCGTCCATGCCCGGCATGATGGACACCATCTTGAACCTTGGTTTAAACGAAGAAGTAGTAAACACCCTCGCAACCAAATCGGGTAACCCCCGTTGGGCTTGGGACTGCTATCGCCGCTTTATCCAAATGTTCTCCGACGTAGTTATGGAAGTAGGTAAAAAATACTTCGAAAAACTCATCGACGAAATGAAAGAACAAAAAGGCGTTACGCAAGACGTAGAACTTACTGCGGACGATTTGAAAAACCTTGCAAACCAATTCAAAGCAGAATACAAAAAGCAACTTGGCAAAGATTTCCCTTCCGATCCGAAAGAACAACTCTTCGAAGCGGTTAAAGCGGTATTCCGTTCTTGGGACAACCCCCGTGCAAACATCTATCGTATGGACCACGATATCCCTTACAGCTGGGGTACTGCGGTAAACGTACAAATGATGGCGTTTGGTAACATGGGCGAAACGTCTGGTACGGGCGTAGCGTTCACGCGTAACCCCGCAACCGGCGAAAAGGGTCTCATGGGCGAATTCTTGACCAACGCGCAAGGCGAAGACGTAGTTGCAGGCGTTCGTACGCCGATGCCTATCGCGCAAATGAAAGAAGTATTCCCCGAAGTATACGAACAATTCTTGAAAGTTTGCGATATTTTGGAAAACCATTATCGCGATATGCAAGATATGGAATTCACGATCCAAGATCGTAAGCTTTACATGCTCCAAACGCGTAACGGTAAGAGAACGGCTGCTGCGGCAATCAAAATCGCTTGCGATTTGATCGACGAAGGCATGATCACCGAAAAAGAAGCGCTTATGCAAATCGACGCAAAGAGCCTCGATATGCTCTTGCACCCTCAATTCGACGCGAAAGCACTCAAAGACGCAGACAAAAACAACGTAGTTGGTAAAGGTATCGCAGCATCCCCCGGCGCAGCGGCTGGTAAAATCGTATTCACGGCAGAAGACGCGGTAGTGGAAGGTAAGAAAGGCGAAAACGTAATTTTGGTTCGCTTGGAAACTTCCCCCGAAGATATCGAAGGTATGAAATACGCACAAGGTATCTTGACGGTACGCGGCGGTCAAACTTCCCACGCGGCAGTTGTTGCGCGCGGTATGGGTACGTGCTGCGTTTCCGGTTGCGGCGAAATCAAAATGCACGAAGAAGAAAAATGGTTCGAACTCGCTGGTAAAATCTTCCGCGAAGGCGACGTGCTTTCGTTGGACGGCTCCACGGGTAATATCTACGACACGCTTATCAAAACCGTGCCCGCAGACCCCAACTCCGGCTACTTTGGCAGAATCATGGACCTTGCGGACAAGTATAAAGCACTCGGCGTAAGAACGAATGCGGACAGCCCCGAAGACGCGAAACAAGCAGTAGCGTTCGGCGCGCAAGGTATCGGTCTTTGCCGTACGGAACACATGTTCTTCGACCCTTCGAGAATCGGCGCATTCCGCGAAATGATCTGCTCGGATACGGTAGAAGAAAGAGAAAGAGCGCTCGCGAAAATCGAACCCATGCAACAAGCAGACTTCGAAGGCTTGTTCGAAGC
>JAZSMB010000040.1:0-8496 GCA_045535685.1 Candidatus Scatosoma sp. | reverse complement strand
GTCCATACCTTTCCTAAGCTTGCCCTAATGAAAATAGGGCGGTTTACTTTATTATAATTTCTTGATGAGTAAGTTAATTGCTTTTTCGCTACGGGCGAGTACGCCTGCGCCGTACGTTTGCGCCATCAACGCAAGTAATTGTTTCAACGCACCTTTTACGTAGTCTTCAAATCTGCCGTCGATTTTTGCAAGGACTTTACGCGAGAAAATGAAGTCGAGCGCTTCTTCTTTCGTACCGCCACACGCTACGTAGATGGGTACGAGTTTTTCGATTTGCATCATAACACGGTTACCGAACGTAACGTCGAATTGTTCGTCCACAAACGAAGTGAGTTTGTCAAATTTTTCAAAATCGCCTGCGTGCATTGCGTTGTCAGCGTTTGCAAGCGCGTCTTCGTACAAAGAGATCAATTTCGAATGGCTCAGCGTAATCGGTTCGCAGTTGCCTTGCGGGCGGAACGCTAAGTTACGGCTGTCAAATTCCATCGTGATGGCACGGTCGTATACTTTATCCGAGATAGAGAAAGTCGAGTCGTCCTTGTTCGCCGTACCTACGAAATAGCAGTTGGGGTAAATTTGGATATACCCGTTTTCTACTTTTGCAGGGGGCAAGAAATCGTGGGGGATTTGCATCAAACGCAGTTTCCATTCGTTTTGCGGATATTCGAGCACGGACAAAAGGTCGGCAAAGTAATATTCCACACGCGAAATGTTCATTTCGTCGAGTACGAAAACGTGGATTTGGTCGGGGTTATACGCCGCGTGATAGAGGTGGAGTAAGAAGTCCGTTTCCGTGTACGTTTTCGAAAAGTCGTTAAAGAAACCCAGCACGTTGGACTTGTCGCGCCACGTCGTTTGAACGGGCATGAACAACGCGTTGCCTTTTACGAACTTGGCAAAATATCTGGGCAGCGACGATTTACCCGTACCGCTCAAACCTTCCAAAATCATGAAATGGGACGCGCCGAACGCAGCGATGAACATACGAATGGTTTGTTCGTCGAAGAATAACCCTTCTTTGTCGGCAAGATAATTTCTAAAGCGTTCGCAAAGCTCGTCTAACGAAACTTCGTCCGATTGAATTTCTTCTACCGCGTACCCGTCGTATTCGATATCCATTGCGGAAAGGGAGGGGAATACGATTTCTCTATCGGCAAGCTTTTCAGAATTGCTCAGCGCCGTCATTTCGCCGCCAAGCATACCGCCGCCCACGCCTGCAACGCCGCCGACACCGCCTACGCCACCAGCATGTTCGCCTTGCGCATTGGGGGCATCGAAGCTGGACGCGATATCGATGGTTTCTTCTTCGGGCATATCGATTTCTTCCATATCCTCGGAAAAACGGAAGGGCTTGTCGATGAAAATTAAGTTAATAATCAGCATCAACGCCGCGCCGATGAGTAAAAACAATACAGCGAAAATCAACGTGCCGAGTGCCATTGCTTGACCTAAGAACGACAAAATCGTGCCGATATTTTCCGCCGTTTTCGGGGTGGTCAGCGCAATCGTAAAGCCAAGCGAAAGGAGTACGCATGCAAGCAACGATACGAAGTATAAAAGCCAAACTTTAGCGGATTTTAACTTGATATTGTTATTGATTGCGTATTTGCGGATATACAAAACGCTTGCCGCAAATACGACGATATACAGCGCAATCATCATCAGCCCGATATAACCCACGACGGGGGTAGTAATGGACGGGAAACCAAGTGCAGTTGCAATCGCTTGAATCATATTGCGCGAGGACATAATGGCATGCGAGCCCTCGATGCACATTCCCGTAAAGCCGATGATCAGCCCGTAGAAAATGGAAACGGATAACACAATTAGGTTTTTTCTGGTAAAATAGGGTTGTTTCACTTTTTTATCCCTTCTTTTTTTATTTGGCTTGGAATGGATTCCGTTGCCATGATTTGTTTTATCTTTGGTTATTTTGGTTGCGTTTTTTTGCGGGGGCGGGCGTTGCAGGGATGAAAATCTCATCCGCGTGCGTGCCGTCGCCCGTTTCCAAAACGCGAATCAGCGTTTGTTCAGAAGATAACTGGGTTTGCTCGTCCACTTCTTCTTTCTTTACAAAACCCGATTCGTTAAAATGATACGCATGTTGTTTATAATAGATGGTTTCGCTGAAAACCGCCTTTAATTCGCTTGCGTTTTGCAAAGCGGGTATATCGATATCAATCGCGTCTTTTAGTAAGTTTACGCGTATATCGCGCACGCGCGTCGCGCGCGTGTTGGAGGTGCGCAACATTATTAAACAATAGAGTAGTGCGGCAACCGTAACGATACCGCTATACGATTGTAAGAACATAACGAAAATACCCACTACAGGTATGCGTTGACCGCGATATACGCCGATTACGTCGTCGAAATTGGGACGATAACTGTCCGTTGCGTTATTCGAGTCGCCTCTCGTAACGTAGCGGATACCCGAAAAGCTTACTTCTACGTCAATGATACGGTGAATAATGTTTACGCCTTGATCGTTGACGAATGCGATAACGTCGTATTTTTGCAGTTGCGAAGAGGAATCCACCTCATTTAAAACGATGATATCGTAAGTATTAAATTGATCGTTTAAGTTGTTCGTGGTAAGGTACGTGTTGTCTTTGTGCTTCTCGCTCATCGAGCCGGACGCAACGACCATCAAGCCCTTACCGCCAATCATCGTAAACTCGCCCGTGATTTTGTTAAAGAGGGAAAAAACTAAAGTAGGTGTCAGCGCGATTAAAACGACGTAAAAAATAACCGTTTTGATAACGCTAAACACCTTTCTTCTTTTCACCGTAGAGGATTTCGATCCGTAGATGAAATCGTCGATGAGTTCGATGTCACGCTTACCTGCCTTGACTTCCACGATTTCCGAATCGGTAAAGTTCCGATACAAAATCGTGAAAATCGTAGCAAAGCTCGCCACGCCGACCGCTGTCACGATCAACGATATAATTTCTACAGGAGTCATAAATATTAGTTCGCCGTTGCCGTAAACGTCACTACGTATTGGTAAGTGGTGTCTTCCTTCCCTTCTTCAATCGTAGGATATACGGGGGTAGGCATTTCAACGTCGTTTTCGTTATTAGCGTCAAAGTTCACTTCGATCGCGTCCAAAATCGCGTCAACGTTCGTTGCACCGCGCAGTATCGCTTCAAACGCCGACATTTCCGCTTTTACTTGCGCGTCGGAAACGGCTTTGCCTGCTTCCGTTTCATCGTAATATTCGCAAGGGTTCATTCCGCCGAATTTTGTGCCCCAGCCAAACGTAATGGTATAGTAGAACGTTGCCGAATCGTTTTCTTCGTCTTCAACCCAACCGGCAGCCTCGGTTTTATTATGATTGCCGTTTGCGTTTTCTGCATCATAATCGTAAAGGGTAACCGCGGTGGTGCAAGTAGGCGCAACCAAGTACCCCATATCTACGGCTTTTTGCACGCCTGCGGGCAATTGAATTTTTACGGTCAGCGTATCCAGCGAAGAAACGGGAGCAATCGTCACGTCAAACGTGATGGAAAGATTTTCGCCAAGCGATTGCGCGTCTGCATCAGCCCATTTTACTCGACCGCTTCTATCATCTTTAATCGCGTCAAATACAAACGTAGTGTCATTGTCTTTTTGCGCGTCGTCTCTCAACGTCACGTCAAGATCGATGGATACGTCGGTAACGGTGGAAACGATTACGTCGCCGTCTGCATTCTTTTCAGCGCCCATAGACATAACCCAAGCCGCGAAACCGGTGGATACTAAGCCTAAGCCAAGAAATGCCGACAAGCCTACCGTAACAATTTTTCTATTGAACATTTTTCTCGTTAATTTTAACATAATGATATCTCCTTTAAAGGTGCTATGTAACCGCTGTCACACTTACGATTGTGCCGCAGATTTCTTCGTTGCTCTACCCGTGATAACGAGTTTGTAGTTAACGCCGTTCAAATCGTCGAACGCTTGAATTGCTTCTACCGCGTCGTTTGCCAACGTATCGCTATATTCTTGGTTGTTATAGTAAACGTAGGGGTTCACACCGCCAAATGCGTCGCCCCAAGCAAACGTGACCGTCAACGTAAGCGTAATTTGGTTAGATTCGTTTTTCTTGCTTGCGTCAAGCGTCATTGCATTATCCGTAATCGTACCTTGACCTTCGGCAAGTGTAAACGTGGGCGCAGCGATATATCCGTCGCTAATTGCCGCGTCGTATGCCGTCACGTCCGCATCTTCTTTACCCGTCACAGCGAAACTCAATGTATAATCGTAATCGCTCATCCATTCGTTTACGTTCGAAATAACGATATCAACCGTCACGGTTAAGTTGGTCGCTGCCGTACCCGATTGATAATCGAACCAAATCGTAGCGTCGTCGTCAAGGTCTTCTAAATCATCCTCGGTAGGTGCGCCAAAGACAATGCCTGCGTTCGAGTTTGTCGCAACCGTAGCGGAAGTGATATCTACTTTGGCTTCCTTAATCGTTTCAACCGCAAAATTGCCTTCTACCTCTGCCGTGGTCGTTCTGCTGATAACCCAAGCTGCAAAACCCGAGCCAACTACGCCCAAGCAAAGAAGTAAAGATACTGCCGTGGTAATGAGTTTTCTTTTCATTTTACGTTCCTCCTGAAACTGAAAAGCTTTTTACTTTAATAACTTTCGCCCAAAGCCTTTGGACGAGAAACGAACGCCGTTTTTCTATAAGAAAAAGAAGGTGGCGAAAACGTTTCGTTGCAACCATAATACATTATGGTAAAAGTTTTGTCAACAATATTCTATAATAAATCGAAAAAAGTCGAAAGACGGCACTTTCCAAAGTGTCATTTTTTATTGTGACAATCCGTCATAAAAGGCTATGACATTTTTAAAATCGTCACATACATTTATGATTTTTTAAGCGATTTTTTATGTAAAATGCATAAACTTTATAATTAATTATTGTATATATTGCACAAAGTTTTCGTTTTTTGCGATATGACAAACGAAAAATGGAAAAAAGCGGATGAATGCTAAAAAATCACCGCTTTCAAAGCGGAAAACGGAAAAAATACAACGCGCATCATGATAAAATAAAAAAAGTTGAAAAGAGTATCATTTTTTTGCCCTCGTTCACTTGCCTTTTTCGTTTGGGTTTGTTATAATAGTATCATGATATAGGGAAAAAGGTGAAAACAATTACGAAAGAGTAAGGGTTAAGAGTATGCGTTTGAATAAGCACCTGCGTAAAAGAAAAAAACAAGGCGTGGAAACGTTGGTTTTTGCGCGCTGTCTTTCGCGCGGGCTAATTGCGCCTATCGGTGGCGATAAAGCACACTTTTTCCACGCAAAAATAAGATAAATACGAGCAGTGCAATCCACGTAAGCGATTGCGCTGCTTTCTTTTTCAAAAAAACGATTAGGAGAAACGATTATGAGCAAAGTAGGCATTTTAATGGGTAGTAAATCGGATTTTGAGGTAGTAAAACCCCCCGTTTCCACGTTGAAAAAATTCGGTGTAGAAACGGAAGTACGCGTAATTTCCGCACATAGAACGCCCGACGAGGCGCACGAGTACGCTACCACCGCGAAAGAACGCGGGATCGAAGTACTCATTTGCGCGGCGGGTAAGGCGGCGCATTTGGGCGGGGTTATAGCCGCGCTCACCACTCTGCCCGTAATCGGTTTACCCGTAAAAACGGACATGATGGGGGGCTTGGACAGCTTACTTTCCATCGTGCAAATGCCTGCGGGGATTCCCGTGGCGACGGTAGGGGTAAACGCGGGCGAAAACGCAGGGCTTTTGGCACTTCAAATTTTGGGTATCAAATATCCTGAGATCGCTCAGCAACTTTCGGCGTATAAAACGGCGATGAAAGACAAAATCAACGCAGACGACGCCGCTTTGCAAACTTTACTTTAAGAAAAATAATTTTTAAATGGAGATATACGAAATTATGGAAAAGCAACAACAACTTTACGAAGGCAAAGCAAAAAAAGTGTACGCTACGGAAAATCCCGATTTGGTTATCGTATCGTATAAAGACGACGCTACGGCAGGCAACGGCGCAAAGCGCGGTACGATTGCAGGCAAGGGCGTTATCAATAACCGTATGAGCAATTTCCTTATGCAAATTTTGCAAAAAGAAGGCGTGCCTTCTCATTTCGTTGAAGAATTAAACGATAGAGAAACGCTTGTAAAAAAAGTAAAAATTTTGCCTTTGGAAGTAATTATCCGTAATATTTCCGCCGGCTCGTTTGCAAAACGCTACGGCGTGGAAGAAGGGATCGTGTTTGCGCAGCCTACCATCGAATTCTCGTATAAAAACGACGATTTGGGCGATCCTTTGCTCAACGATTATCACGCGGTTGCGCTCGGCTTGGCTACTTGGTCGGAGATCGACTTGGTTAAGCAAATCGCATTCAAAGTAAACGAAGTGTTGAAAGCATATTTTAGTAAACTCAACGTCACGCTGGTCGATTTCAAAATCGAGCTTGGTAAAACGTCAAGCGGCGAAATCGTGCTCGCGGATGAAATTTCGCCCGATACCTGCCGTTTCTGGGATTCGACGACGGGCGAAAAGTTGGATAAAGACCGTTTCCGTCGTGATATGGGCGGCGTAGAAGACGCTTATCAAGAAATGATGCGTCGCGTAATGGGAGAATAATTTATATGGCTGTGTTCGGAATTTTCGGCACGAAAACGGCGGACGTCGCGGCAAGTACTTATTACGGCTTATACGCCCTGCAACACAGGGGACAAGCCAGCTGCGGTATCGTAGTCAACGACGACGGCGTATTTCATTCTTATAAAGATTCGGGGATTGTCAACGACGTGTTTACCCCCCGACTGCTTCGAGATTTAGGCGAGGGACAAATGGCGCTTGGCAACGTGCGCTACGGTACGAGCGAAACCAAAGACCGTATCAACGCCGAGCCTATGCTCGTCAACCACATCAAAGGCCGTTTGGCGATTTCCCACGACGGTGCGCTCGTTAATTACGCTCAATTACGCAAAGAACTGGAGTTGCAAGGCGCAATTTTCCATACTTCTAACGATATCGAAGTAATAGCGTATATGATTACGCGCGCGCGCTTGAGCGAACCGTCTACCGAGGCGGCGGTCAGCAAGGCGATGCAAGAACTCAAAGGCGGTTATTCGTTGCTCGTAATGTCGCCGCAAAAACTCATTGCCGCACGCGACCAAAACGGCGTGCATCCGCTTTGTTACGGCGTGCGTGATAACGGCGAGTACGTGGTAGCAAGTGAAACGTGCGCTTTGGCAACGGTCGGCGCAACGCTTGTAAGAGAAGTGGAACCGGGCGAAGTAGTCGTCTTTTCCAAAGACGGCGTAAAGAGTATTTTAGATAATTGTAATAAAAAAGCAGAACGCCTTTGCGTGTTCGAATATTTATATACGGCACGGCCCGATTCGGTTATCAACGGTTGTTCGGTGCATTTGGCGAGAAAACGCGCAGGCGCGTGCTTGGCAAAAGCGCATCCCGTAGAAGCGGACGTGATCATCGGCGCGCCCGATTCGGGTATCGACGCGGCAATCGGCTACGCGGAAGAATCGGGGATTGCGTACGGACTGGGGCTGATTAAAAACAAATACATCGGCAGAACGTTCATCGATCCCGGTCAAAACGTGCGTGAAGATAAAGTAAAAATCAAACTCAACCCCGTTGCGGAAACGGTAAAGGGCAAACGCGTAGTGTTGGTGGACGATTCGATCGTGCGCGGTACGACGATGGTACGCGTGGTAAAACTTTTAAAGGACGCGGGAGCGAAAGAGATACATATCCGTTCGTCTGCGCCTGCCTTTTTAAATCCTTGCTATTACGGCACGGATATCGGCTCGAAAGACGAATTGATTGCGTGCAAATATACGCCTACGGAAATGGCGAAAATATTCGGCGCGGATTCGGTTGGTTTTTTACCGCTCAAGGACGTTTATACGTTGGGTTTAGGCGGCAGTTGCAAAGGCTATTGCGCGGCTTGTTTCGACGGGAATTATCCCACCGAAGTGCCCATGCAAACGAGTATTAATAAATACGATCAAAAAATTTCCGAAAACAAAAAATAATACACGACGGAGACAGATAAAATGGCAATTTCTTATAAAGACAGCGGCGTAGACGTGACGAGAGGCTATAAAGCCGTAGAACTGATGAAAAAACACGTAAAATCCACCTACGATAACAACGTTATCGGCGATTTGGGGTCGTTTGGCGGATTTTACTCGATTGCAGGCGAGAAAATGGAAGAACCGGTACTCGTTGCAGGCACGGACGGCGTGGGTACGAAACTCAAATACGCGTTCTTGCTGGAAAAACACGACACCATCGGTATCGACGCGGTGGCAATGTGCGTAAACGATATCGTTTGCCAAGGCGCAAAGCCTTTGTTCTTCCTCGACTATTACGCTTGCGGTAGATTGTATCCCGAGGCGGAAGCGGATGTAGTAAAAGGGATTGCGGAAGGCTGTAAACAAGCAGGTTGCGCCCTGATCGGCGGCGAAACGGCGGAAATGCCCGGTTTTTATCC
>JAZSMB010000058.1:0-5399 GCA_045535685.1 Candidatus Scatosoma sp. | reverse complement strand
TATCAATTTACTTGTTCGGGAAAATTCAAAAATTTACTCAACGATACAATTTATCAAAATGTAATTAACGTACAGCCGTACGAATACGGAATTTTTGTAAAAATAGCTGACGATAATCATTAAAAAAACGTAAAAACCCCTATTTTTGTTAAAATATACGCCTATTTATTCGTAAAACCTGTGTTTTACGAATAGTTTTAAGTATTCCCTACCGACGACGTTTTGGTGGGGGTTTTCATTTTTATGCCGCAATTAAGATATTTAGTATCCTCTGTTGCCATCTTTTCGATATACATAGGCGCTACTTTATATTTTGTTTTAAATACTTTTTCCCCATATATCAGCATCTTGCAAAGATTTTACTCAACTTTTCGGAAAATATCATTATACATTTGCTTTTTCGCGAAAAATATGCTACAATAAAATTATGAAAAACGAAAATTACTATATCAAACGTAATATTGAAGATTTGGATAAAATCATGCTATTGCTCGAAGAGCTTCCCCCTTTCTGCGAAGATTACTTTTTAGGGATTGAACCGCGTACAAGTTCGCAAACGCGCTTAAAATACGCGTACGATTTGCGCATTTTCTTCGATTTTTTATGCAACAAGAAGTTTCGCAATTATGAAGTGCGCGATTTAACGCTTGAACAGTTAGAAAGCGTTTCACATCACGATATCGAGCTGTTTTTAAGCTATTTATCCCACTATCGCTTCAATAATAAGCGTTTATCCTGCGATGAACGGGCGAAAGCAAGAAAACTCTCTACCGTTCGCGCCCTGTTTAAATACTTTTTTAATAAAGGGTTAATCGAGAAAAACAACGCCGCAAAAGTATCAACCCCCAAATTACACGAAAAAGAAATTATTCGTTTAGACGCTGATGAAGTATCCGATTTAATCCACACGGCGGAAACGGGTTCGGGATTATCCCCCCACGCCGTTGGTTATCATAACAAAACAAAAATCCGTGATACGGCAATCTTAACGCTATTTTTGGGCACGGGAATCCGTATCAGCGAACTCGTAGGTTTGGATAACGATAGCTTTAACTTTAGCGATAACTCGTTTTTAGTGACGCGTAAAGGCGGAAATCAAGCAATTTTATACTTTTCCGACGAAGTTAAATACGCATTGCAAGAATATATCGCGGAAAAATCGAACAATCCCAAAATTCCGGAAACGGAAACGGCTTTCTTCCTTTCTCTGCAAAATAAGCGTATTAACGTGCGATCGGTCGAGATTTTAGTTAAAAAATACAGTAAAATCGTATCCCCGCTCAAAAAAATAACTCCGCATAAGTTGCGGAGTACGTACGGTACACGTTTATATAATTCTACGGGCGATATATATATCGTTGCAGACGTGCTTGGGCATCGGGACGTTAACACGACCAAAAAACATTACGCCGCAATTACGCAAGAAAATCGGCGCATGGTGGCAAATGCCGTACAATTACGCAACGAGCCCCCTACTCCAACGACGGATATAACGGAGGAATAATTCGTTTTGTCTATGAACGCCACTTTACAAAAAGAATTAGAAAAAATCTACGTAATTCAACCGATTACGCGCGAAAACGAGCAACGTTATACAACTTTGCACGATGAGGCGATTGCCCTTATTGAAAGCGCAGGTGCGGCATACGCAGGCACAATTTATCAAAACGTTAAGGAAATCAACGCGGCGACCTTTATCGGAATGGGTAAACTGCAAGAATTGAACGAGCGTTTATACGGTTTAGACAATATTACCGTACTTTTTAACGGCGATTTAACGCCTTCTCAAACGCTGAATATATCTGCGGCGTTGGGCGATCGCAAAGTTATTGACCGCACTACGCTGATTTTGGATATTTTCGCGAAAAATGCAAAAAGCAGCGAGGGAAAAATTCAAGTTGAGTTGGCGCAGCTTAGGTATATTTATCCCCGTTTACGCGGCAAAGGTGCGGCGCTGTCACGTTTGGGCGGTGGCGTTGGCACTCGTGGCCCGGGTGAAACGCAGTTGGAAACGGATAGAAGATACATTCGCGGACGCCTAAAATATTTACAAGCGCGATTAAAGGAATTAGAACAGCGCCGCGAACAGCAAACACAGCGCCGTAAAAAAGACCAAACGAAAACGATTGCTTTGGTCGGATATACGAATACGGGAAAATCCACTCTTTTAAACGCCTTAACCAACGCGCAAACGTACGTTAAGAACGAGTTATTTGCCACGTTAGACCCCACCGCGCGACAATGGAATTTGCAAGGAATTCCCTTTTTGCTCGTCGATACCGTCGGTTTTTTGCAAGATTTGCCGCATAATCTTATTCAGGCGTTCCACTCTACCTTGGAAAGCGCATTGCATTGCGATTTGGCGTTGATTGTTTGCGACGCTATGGGCGCGTACGATATGCAACTGCAAACAACGCTCCAAACCTTACAAGAAATGGGCTTTCAAGCCCCTTATGTGACGGTAATGAATAAAAGCGAAAACATTACGGACACGCAACTGTTTCCGCCTGATAGTATTATGATTTCCGCAAAAACAGGAAAAGGCATTAGCGATTTGCAAAAAACGATTTTATCCCACTTTCAAAAAGAGTTTTTATTTTGCGAATTGTTCGTCCCTTACACGGAAATAGACCGTTTGCAAAGCTTGCGCGCGTATTATACGCAAACCAACGTAAGTTACGCGGACGATGGGCAAATCGTTGAAGCTACCATCCCTTTACAATACGCACAATATTTTACCGATTTTATAACCAATCGACATACTTTATCTTTCTAATACAAAAAAAATCCACCTTCTCTGGTGGATTTTTTTGCTTTTAATTGATTATTTTTCGTTATATTCGTCTGGATTGAGATATATTTTATCAATTTTGATGGATGCTACGTCTGACATATTAATACATTTTCCGCAGTTATCACAGACCTTATTCTCATCCAAGTCGCACGTTTCACATTCTAAACAGCCGATACAGTCCCTATCGTAGAGTACGCATTTTCCACTTTCGTTCATGATTTTTCACTCCGTTTTTTCTTTCTAATTAATATTATAGCAAAAAAAATTAAAAAATCAAGTATTTTATATAAACATTTGTTTGCATTTTGAAAAAAAGTATGCTATAATATAATTAATCTACTTACATATGAGGTTTTTGAATGGTACACGAAGAAAAATTGATTAAAGTAATGGACTATATCAGAAAGTTTTCGGAAGAAAACGGATACACCCCTTCTGTTCGTGAAATTGGACAACAATGCGGTATTAAATCAACTGCAACGGTCCATAGTTATATTGAAAAATTGCAAGCAAAAGGATATTTGAATAAATCCGACAATAAAAAACGCTCGGTTACGATCGGCAAAGCAGGTATGGTCAATATCCCCTTGCTCGGCGTTGTCACCGCCGGTCAACCGATTTTTGCATATGAAAATTACGAAGATTATTATACGTTCCCCGTGAGCGAATTCCGTGGCGACGAGCTTTTTATGTTGCGCGTGCAAGGCACTTCGATGATTGACGCAGGGATTATGGACGGCGATAAAATTATCGTCCGCCGTCAACCCAACGCCGACAACGGCGACATTGTAGTAGCACTCGTTTGCGAAGAAGAAAGCGCGACGGTAAAACGTTTTTATTTGAAAGACGATCGTATCGTCCTGCACCCTGAAAACGAAGCGTTAAGCGATATGATTTACGAGCCTAAACAAGTATCCATTTTAGGCAAAGTTGTCGGTTTAATGAGAAGTTACCGCAGTTAATTCGTTAAATATTAAACGAGCCAACCTGATAGGTTGGGTCGTTTTTATATTCCTTTGATATAAGCAACTTCTTCGGAGGTTAATTCGCGCACTTCTCCGCGATCCAAACCGCTCAATTTTAATTTACCGATACTTACGCGCTTTAAAAAAGCAACGTTTCTTCCAATCGCTTCAAACATACGGCGCACTTGACGGTTTCTCCCTTCCGTAATGGTAATATGCACTTTCGTATACGCCTTATTCGTTTCAACGATGTGCGCTTTACACTTTTTCGTCATAACACCGTCTAACTCCACGCCGGAACGAATGGGATTTAAGTCCTTTTCCGTCATCGTTCCTTCGATACGCGCCATATACGTTTTGGGAATTTCATTTGTCGGGTGCGTTAAGCGGTACGCGGTATCCCCGTCGTTGGTTAAAAGCAACAAACCTTCCGTTTCATAATCCAAACGCCCGATGGGAAAAACGCGCCCAACGCCTGCAGGCAATAAATCCATAACCGTTTTTCTGCCGCGATCGTCGGAAACGGTACAAATAACCCCTTTGGGCTTATTCATAATATAGTATTTTTCTTGTTTTTCCGTTGCAGAAACAAGTACGCCGTCCACCGTCACTTGGTCGTTTTCTTCTACGTTCGTGCCAAGCGTAGCTACTTTTCCGTTAATTTGAACGCGCCCCGCCTCTATCATCGCATCAGCGTGTCTTCTACTCGCCACGCCTTGATCGGCTAAAAACTTATTGATTCGCATATACGTCTGCCTCTTGAGTAATTGATATCTATAGTTTATATAAATTCCCCAAAAAAAGCAACTGTTTTGATAGATATATTTCAATTTGCGCGACAATTTGTTGCTCTCGCGCATTTTTTAAGTGGTTGGATATAGGCTTAACCCGTTTTTCGATGAGCGGTATCTCTTCTTTCAATAACGGATAGTAAAAACTACGCCTTGCAACCGACTGCATTTTTTTCTTTCCGTCGTTAAGAATAAACACGTCGTTTTCCTGTAATAAAAGAACCTTTTCATACGCGGAAAATGCGTCTTCCAGTAACTGTATCGACCGCTCGTACGTTGTTGGACAATTCAATACGCAAGAAACGAGCGTCATGCCATCGCGTTCTATCGCCGACACCAAACACCTGCCCGCCTCTTTTGTGTATCCCGTTTTCACACCCACTCCGCCTTGCGCTAAAGCGAGTATTTTATTCTTATTTTTCCATTGTTTCGGTTGGTAAAATTTCGTGGATACGATTTTTCGAAAAGTATCGTTTTTCATCGCGTAGCAAGTAATCAAACACAAATCGTATGCAGTCGTATAATGCCCAACGCAAGGCAAACCGTGCGGATTATTGAAATGGCTCGTGAGCGCCCCCGCTTTTTGTGCCGTCACGTTCATTTGCTTGCAAAAATCTTCTACGCTTCCGCAGCAATGCAAAGCGAGCGCGGTCGCCGCGTCATTTCCAGAACGCAGCATTAGTCCGTATAAAAGTTCTTCTACCGTATATTCGTCCCCTTCCTTCAAATATATAGACGAGCCTTCAATCCCGACCGCCTGTGCAGGAATCAGCAATACTTCGCTTAAGTTATCGCAAAGTTCGAGCACCGTTATCGCCGTCACGATTTTGGTAGTGCTTGCCATAGGCA
>JAZSMB010000098.1:0-7252 GCA_045535685.1 Candidatus Scatosoma sp. | reverse complement strand
CAAAAGGCAAAAGATAAAATCGGAGGTAAATTATGTATCCATCTAACAACCCTTATAACGTATTATCGGAAATCATCTCTTTCGAGAACGTGCAACAAATGGGCGAAATGATCGCCCTGAAAACTGTTCGTAGCCGTTATGCCTATGCTCGGCAAACTCTTGAATGGCTGTACGTCGGATTCGTTAAAGATTTGAATCGCTCCAACAATCCCTATCACGTATTCTCGGATGCGTACGACTTAGCACAAACCGCTATATGTTTCTTATGTGAATTCGTCGGCAAAAGCTTGGACGACGTTTACATGATGAAAAACGGTCAAGAAATTACCATTAAGAAAGCTACGTATTTGTTGGTTGGCCGTACCATTGATAGAATGCGCAGACACATCTCAAGAAACCGCGATATCAATGATTATACGGAAAAATTATCTATGGAAATCGACCATTATGAAGAAAAAGACTTTACCGCTGTGGATAACACAATTGAGATACTTAACTTAAAACCGCGCGACCGTGAAGTATTGGACTGCTTTATGGCAGGTATGAATTGTATGGAAATTGCTGAATTCTTAAACATCAGCCGTATCACCGTATGGCGTAGAAGAACGCGTGCGCAAGAAAAATATAAAACGTTGTTCCACTAAAAACAACATCTGTCATAAACAGTTTTTCGCGAGGTATGATGGTATGTTGTCCACACAAACAGAAATTTTTTTAGAAAATATAGCGAACATTTGTTCGTATTTTATTGACAAACGTGAAAATAAATGCTATGATAATAAAACCTTAGACTTTGAGCGCGAAAGGATTTTGCCGACTTTCACGCTCTTTAAAAGTCTGTTTTGCTTTACTCATCGCTATATAAAGGAGGACATGAATCGACAAGAAAAATTAACAGCATTATTAAAACATTTAGCAGCAACACCAAACTCTGATGAGCATATACAATTCGTTTTACAGTTAGCGGAAGAATCCATAACAATGGAAACGTTGCAAAATCTCATCAAAAATAACGCCGCTACACAAAGCGACGTTAAAGACAAAGGGCTTGATGACATCTCGGAGTTAAAATTTACAAACAAGGAGATAAATCAAATGCCAAAAACATTCAGAAAAGAATTTCGTGCAGATGGTTGTACTGCGCGAATCCGCAAGAAACCAAGCGGTAAAAACGGTTACCTCTACGAAATACGTTACCGTAGAAATGGATATAATATATCCGCTTCCAACAAAAATCTTGAAGAGGCAAAACGGCTCTTCATTGAACAATTGAAAACAGCCAAGGTTTCCAAGAAAATTACGGGAGTCCCCAAAACCTTTCACTCGTTTACGATGTATTATTTTGAGAATTTCAGAATAAAAAAGGTGACGGAAAAGACGTATAAAACGGACTATAACCGCTACAAAAGATATTTACAGCCATATTTTGAAGAGATTCCTCTTGTAAAGATTACACCCAAGGATTGCCAAGACCTTCTCGACGATCTTGAAGAAGAAGGCAAAGGCAAAACCGCAGGCGAACTTTACAGCTTGCTATCCGTTATTTTCAAAACGGCTATGTTGCACCGATTGATAGATTATAACCCGCTTGATATCGTGATACATACCAAACACGAAAGCCAACACGGCGTAGCACTCACCAAAGAGGAAGAAAAGAAGCTTCTCGCCAACACAAACGACGTTGTTCTTCGGAATGCGCTTGCCCTTGGATTATATACGGGAATGCGCCCGAATGAATACAAAACGGCAAAAATCGAAGGACCGTTTATCGTAGCCGTCAATTCCAAACGCAAGAATGGGAAAATCGAGTATAAAAAGATTCCTATCACGAAAATGATTGAACCCTATTTGAAAAATGGAATTAACGTACCTACGGAAAAACGACTTCGAGCAGCGATCCGCGCAGTTTTACCCGACCACAAACTTTACGATTTAAGAACGACGTTTTATACGCGTTGTATGGAATGCGGCGTGGCGGAACCTGCGCTGAAAGAATTTGTCGGACACTCGTTTGGACAGCTTGGAGATGCGTATACGGACTTATCGGAAGAATATTTATTGCAAGAGGGAGCAAAGCTCCTTTATTAAAACCGATATAAATCCCCAAAACGCTCCCCAAAATCGAGAATAAAACTTCAACCTTGCGTATTTTTTATGCAAATATGCAAAAAAAATAAAGCATTTATGCGTTAATCATTGCATAAATGCTTTATTGTGGTTGAGGCGACGGGACTTGAACCCACGACCTTTTGGTCCCTAACCAAACGCGCTACCAAGCTGCGCTACGCCTCAATATGTATATGCCGCGAGCTTTTCCGCCCAACAGCATAAACTATTATACCTACCTGAATGTATTTAGTCAAGCGTTTTTTTATCGTTTTTTAACTTTTTTCAAAAAAAATTCTAAACCGCTTTTTTATCTATATAATTATATCATTAAATATACGAGTTTTGTAAGCCAAGTAACGGTCGGGAAAACGAAATAGAATGCGATAACGCCTACCGTCACGGCACACCCTGCCCATGCTATAATCGGCGTAATCGCTTGCCAAATTTTCGTACGTTTTAAGACGAACTCGATGGCACACAAGAGTGCGACGGATGCTAAAATACCCATACCCATGTACGCAACGAACGGAGAACGATAGGTAAATACGACCGTATTTTCCCCCTCCTCTAATTGCACGCACAGCATATGCAAATCGTTTGTTACAAGTTCCGCTTTTTTGCCGTTTACCGTTACTTGATATCCGTTAGACGCAACGAAATGCAAAAACAAATACTCGCCTGCCTGCGCCTGCGTCGTTGCGGTAATCGTACCTGCGCCTACTTCCACTTGCGCCGACTTATCCCAAAGATATTCGCTCAACTCCCGCGCGGTTTCCACCGTCACGAGCGAAGCGGTAGCACTCCCCGTTACGGACTGCATTTCTTCTAACGTTTTACCGCGCAAAAATTGATATAAAGCCTGCTGATTATATTTTCGATAAGTGGCGTTTGCCGTATTTGGATACGTGAAACGGAATTCTCCCGACGAAACGCGATAGGCGGAAGGGAATACGATTTCGTTTTCGAATACGTAAAAATCGCCGTGCGAAAGTTGCAGCTGCTCGCCGTTCTCACCCTGCACCATCACCGGCTTTACGTATTTTTTCATTTGCAAGTCGGTCTCAATTTCATCGCAATCGCTCTCGGGGACGAGATAATATTTATAGCCCAAGAAACTATCGCCGAACACACTACAACGGTTGGATTTATTGCGATTATGCGCGCTTTTTAAAGTGTTTTTACCATTGCCGTCATACCCGAATAACTCTAAAACGGTAAAGTTTTTACTATCGATGACGGACGAAAATACGCTAAACGAATTACTATCCGCCGTAAACGGGGCGTTTGCGGTAAATTTATCGCTGTAATCTTTCACTCTAAAATACCCGTCTTCGCGCTCGTTGAGCGTTTGCGAAAGCGTTTGATACGATTGTAAATCGATATGTTGTTGCGAACGGTTGCCCACTACGATTTGGTTGTTATAGAATACGGCTTGCACGCTGACAACCACGAGCAAAAGAATGGACAAAAACCGCGCAGACACTTTTTTCTTTGCGACGAAGGTTACCCCGACCGCCGTTAAAATGCCGACGAGTACGAAAAATACCGCCACCACTTCTACGCCTCCAAGCGAGTGTGCAAACCGCGAGGAAACGCTTTGAAAATTGCTTAAAATATCGGGGTTGTCGGTAGTAAAGTTCCATATATTTTTATAATTGGAACCGCTGATAAACCAAACCAAAAATGCAATAATAAAACCGCTTAACGCAAGAAAAACGATGGAAGGCATCGACAAACGATAACCGTTTTTGCCTGCTTTTTGTTCGTTTGTCGCATACATGGGTATGTCGTTTTGTATTTTTTGCGCATTTTTATCAATAAGCAAACCACCGTCGTACGCACGGTTTTTTTGATAACAAATATTTTCAAGCGCAAGACACGCACCGCCCAAAAGGTACAGCGCATTTAAAAAACCGAACCGCAAGGCGTATTCCATATACGAGCCCATATTTAAAAGGAGCATCGATTCGTCGACAAACGTAGGAATCAAAGTGATAATCCCCGCAACGAGCATAAATACGCTAAACCGATCGCGGAGTGAACGACGGAAAAACCAAACGAGCGTGAGCGCAAAAAAAGCCGAATCGGATAAAATGTACGACCACTTTTTATATAGCGAAACACTCCATTTATCCAAAAACGCTTGCTTATCCAAGGCAATTTCGCCGCTTTCGATATTTTGTATAAATCCGAACCAAACGTTCGTAAGCAGTCCGTCGCCGCCCCTACCGCTTTGCAAATACGCACTCAGCGCAGGCAATAACACGGGCAGGGCGATGACGATCGCAACGAAAAACGCCAAACATAATTCCGCCACGTATTTTTTACATGGTTTCCGATCCAGACACAGCAAACCGTAAATTACTAAAACGGGAAAAACGGTAAACATAGCAAAACAAGCGATGGAAAAGCAAGTATAAATGCACGCGGCGATCCAAAGGGAAAAGCACACGAACTTGCCTGTTTTTACAAACCGAATGAACGCGCCCGTCGCAAACGGTAAGTAAATTAAAAAATCCATCCAGTTGATATACGTACAAGACACGAACGCATACCCGCAATACGCGTATAAAACCCCTACTGCAACGCACAAATAATCGGGAATCCCTAAAAACAGTTTTTTTGCAAACCAAGCACCTGCAAACGCTATCGCCATAAGCTTACAGCCGAGTACGATACTGCTTGCGTGCGCCACCATTCCTTCGCCAAAGAGCAAAAATAAGAAGGAAAACGGACTGATAAAAAAGTATAAAAACGTACCCGTTATATCCGCACCGCCCGCGATTGCGTACGAATACGTCCACGACGATTTGCCTTGAAGAACGTCGAAAATATGCTCGATAAACGGCGCGATTTGCGCGGATAAATCGTAGCTTGCGAGCGTGTAGGCATCGCCAAACGGCCATACGCCGTAGCAAATCAGCGCAACAACATACATGCAAAGCACCAAAATGGGCGCAAAAAACAGGGCTTGATTTTTTGTAAAAAAAGCCCTCGTATTTCCTTTTAAATCGCGTTTTTCTTTCGTAGAATGATTCACGTTCAAAGTTTGCATCTCTTCCATATTCCTTATTTTACCACTTTTTTTATTGTAAGTCAATAAAAAACACTCCGTAAAACGACGCACGCTACGGAGTGTTTTTCTACTTACGTTTATTTGCTTTGGATATATTCGTCAATCGCCTTTGCAGCTACTTTACCTGCACCCATGGCTTTGATGACGGTTGCCGCGCCCGTTGCCGCGTCGCCGCCGCAATATACCCCTTCGATCGAAGTTTTACCCACTTCATCTACCGCAATTTCGCCCCAACGGCGGGTTTCTAACCCAGGAGTCGTTGCTTTGAGCAAAGGATTAGGCGAAGTGCCAAGCGACATAATTACGCAATCGACGGGAATGATAAACTCGCTCCCAGCAACCACTTTCGGCGAGCGGCGACCGCTTGCGTCCGGTTCGCCAAGTTCCATCTTCACACACTCGATACCGTTTACCCAACCGTAAGCGGGATCTCTTTGGTCGGTAACTTCGGTAGCCAAAATTTTCGTGGGGTTGGTAAGCAAATCGAAGATAATCCCCTCTTCTTTCGCGTGTTCGATTTCTTCGCGACGAGCAGGCAATTCTTCTTCGCCACGGCGATACACGATATGCACTTCCGCGCCCAAGCGTATTGCCGTTCTTGCCGCGTCCATTGCTACGTTGCCGCCGCCTACGACCGCTACGCATTTACCGCGTTGAATGGGGGTTCGGCTGTCTTCTTTATACGCTTTCATCAGGTTGGAACGGGTTAAAAATTCGTTTGCAGAATATACCCCTTTCAAGCTTTCGCCGGGAATATTCATAAATCTGGGCAAGCCTGCGCCCGAACCGATGAATACCGCGTCGAAACCGTATTCGCTCTTCAATTCCTCAATCGTAATCACGCGGCCGATGACCATATTCGTTTCGATCTTCACGCCGAGCGCTTTTAAATTATCCACTTCTTTTTGCACGATGGATTTGGGCAAACGGAATTCGGGGATACCGTAAACGAGTACGCCGCCCGCTACGTGGAGTGCTTCAAACACCGTCACATCGTAGCCGAGTTTTGCCAAATCGCCTGCGCAAGTTAAGCCTGCAGGACCGCTACCCACAACCGCAACTTTATGCCCGTTGGAGGGGGCAGGTACGGGTTGAACGGTGCAATTTTCGTTATGCCAGTCGGCAACGAAACGTTCCAAACGGCCGATCGCAACCGCTTCGCAACCTGCTTTGATACCGCGCGTGCACTTGCCTTCGCATTGCGTTTCTTGCGGGCATACGCGACCGCAAACGGCAGGCAAAGACGAATCTTTTGCGATGATTTGATACGCCTCCTCAAATTCGCCTTCCGCGATTTTGCCGATGAATGCAGGAATATCGATACCGACGGGGCAAGCCGCAACGCAAGGACGATTTTTGCAATTAACGCAACGTTTCGCCTCGTCGATTGCTTGCTGAGCCGTGTAGCCAAGCGCTACTTCGTTAAAGTTTCCGTTTCGAACGAGCGGGTCTTGGGTGGGCATCGGGTTTTTCAAAGGACTCATATTAAATTTTGCCATTGTTAACGCACCTCCTGTTTGAAAAGGTTGCACGCCTCTTCGCGTTCGCGCTTTTCAAATTCTGCATACATACGCGAACGGCTCATCGCCTCGTCAAAGTCGATTTCGTGTCCGTCAAATTCCGGACCGTCCACGCACGCAAATTTCATTTCGCCGCCAATCGTAAGTCGGCAACCGCCGCACATACCCGTGCCGTCGATCATAATCGGGTTCATGCTCGCAATCGTTTTCACACCGTACTCTTTCGTTGTCGCGCAAACGAATTTCATCATAATAAGCGGGCCTATGGTGATAACCTCGTCAAAGGTTTCGCCCGCTTCAAGCAGTTCTTCCAAAGGCACGCAAACGTTGCCCTGTCTGCCGTACGAGCCGTCGTCCGTCATCATATAAAAATCGTTGGAACAAGCCTTAAATTCCTCTTCCAAAATAACCAAATCCTGATTTCTGAAACCGATAATTGAGTGAACCTCGCATCCCTCAGCGTGTAGCTTTTTTGCAACAGGATATGCAATGGCACATCCAACGCCACCGCCAACAACGGCAACCTTTTTAAGACCCTCAGTGTGAG
>JAZSMB010000161.1:0-2022 GCA_045535685.1 Candidatus Scatosoma sp. | reverse complement strand
GTTTCCAAGTTTCCACGCTATCGTATGCAACGTAGATGGGCATGTCGCCCATAATTGCAATTCCTTTTTCTTTTGCGTACGCGCGTAACGCGTTCCATTGTTCTAAAAACAAAAATTGCGTAAATTGCCAAAAATAAATTTCGCCTTCATACGCTTTTTCGTGCTCGTCCAGCGCGGACTTTTCCGCGTTTTTTAAAGGGGCGGGCCACTCGTCCCAAGCGCGGTAATCAAAGCGGATTTTCAGCGACATATACAGCGCGAAATCTTTATATTTCCCCTGCGCTAAAAACGCTTGCCATCGTTGATCGCTTTTATCAAAATTATCAAACGCCTTTCTTAAAATATTCGCCTTTTCGTTGAATTGCGTAGCGTAATCCACTCTGCGTTCGTCCTCACACCAACGCACGTTTTTATAATCGCTCGCTTGTAATAAGCCTTGTTGTTCAAGGAGTGCAAAGTCGATGAAATAATAATTGAGCGCATCTGAGCAACACGATTGATACGGGCTGTCGCCATAGCCCGTAGGAAGCAGGGGTAACACCTGCCAAATTTTCATACCCGCGCTTTGCAACCAGTCGATAAACGCGTACGCGTTTTCGCCCAAAGTGCCGATACCAAACGCGGACGGCAACGAAGAAACGGGCATCAAAATACCTGCCCGTCTTACGCGTTTTTTCTTTAAATTATTTTGTGCGTTCGTTTGCATAACTTACTCCTGCTTACGAATATTTCCTTTCGTATATAGCCTACTTTTATGTATTTTATAAGTGCTTAATACGTTTTATAGCGTCGAGCCATATCGATAAAGCAAACGGAAAGGATTGCCACAACCAGCATTGCCGTTTGCGTCCCTTTATACAAGGCGACGTTGCCGGCGTAATACGCAGGGAAAAATATGGCTGAAGCCACAAATAAACTGACGAACGCGATTAAATGAAACCAAAATAAAACTTTGGGTAAAAAGGCGCGAACGTTCCACAAAAGCCACTTTTTAATAGGGTTTTTCGTGGAATGCTGTTCCCATACGTTGCTTGCGATTTTTCCGCGCAAAATAAACCGTAAAATAACGAGCATAATCAAACTTAAAACAATATAAGCGATAAAATCAATCATTTTCTATCATTCTCTTTAATAAAATTTCTTCCGATTTTTTTAAACCTAAACACGTTTGTTTTTTAAGCAATTCTTGCGCCTGCTCGACGAGTAACTGGGCTTGCTCTTCCCCGCCAAAAGCCTTGCAATACGCTATGAGCGCGCGTTTGGATACAAGCGTGGGCTTTTTTAAAAACTCTTGACAAAGTTTTCCGCACTCGTCCGCGCGTTCTTTATCCCCGTTTAACGCGTGCATATACAAAAGCTCCGCCGCGATTTTTTCCACTTCCCTATCGGAAAAATAGGCTTGCAGCGAGGATAAACGGTTGAGTGCTTTCGCCGCGTTTTGCATATCGCCCTCGTCTAAATAGTAGCGATAACGCAAATCGAGCATAATCGCAAAAAGCGGTTCGTCTTCGCATAGTTGCGGAAGGTCGAAATACCACTTTTCGTCTATTTCGCCAAACGAGCACCCTTCGTATAACTTGCCTTGAATATACATCGCGGCTACCATCGTTTTTTCGGCGGGATAGTCTTTTTTCAAACCTACCGCCACGAGTGCGTCCGTCTTCCCATCGGGATACTCAAACGGCACGGCGTTTAAAATAAATAAGTACGCGCAATACGGCAACAGTCCAAAAAGCGCAAACGTAGCGATTCCAAAACAAGCAAAAATCGTTGCAAGAACCGCAATCAAAAAGCAAAATCCACCTTCAACTGCCAAACCGCCAAGCGTATAACGCAGCGCGCGTTTTTGCATATTTTCACTCGTTTTCGGGAGTACTTGCGTTTGGTCGGGCGCAAACGGAGAAACGAGTGATAGTTTCGCTTTTCCGTCCGTTTTTTGATAACGAAAACAAAAGCATTTGATTTCTACACACTCCATTTTATTCGCTTTTGCTATCAAAACGTGTCCGAACTCGTGCAAAA
>JAZSMB010000006.1:0-2471 GCA_045535685.1 Candidatus Scatosoma sp. | reverse complement strand
GGCCTCCGACTTCTTGCCGATCGCCAAGAGAAAAGGAGGTAAGATATGGCAAATCCTTTAATCGCGTTGGTGGGCAGACCAAACGTAGGTAAGAGTACGTTTTTTAATAAAGTAGCTGGGCGCAGACTCTCTATCACCGAAGATAGACCGGGCGTTACGCGCGACCGACTCTATACGGACGCATCCTGGCGCGATAAGCACTTCACAATGGTAGATACGGGCGGCTTGGAACTCAAATCGGAAGACGTAATGTGGCGCGAAATCAAAAAACAAGCGGACGTTGCGATCGAAACGGCGGACGTAATTTTGTTTTTCACGGACGGCAGGGACGGGTTGCATCCGTCCGATTACGACGTGGCGGATATTTTGCGCCGTAGTAAAAAACCCGTCATTTTGGTCGTGAACAAAATCGACGATTATGCGCCCGAAAAGGTGTACGAATTTTACTCGCTTGGTTTAGGCGAGCCGTTTGCCGTTTCCGCGGAGCACTCGCAAGGGATCGGCGACGTTTTGGACGAGGCAATTTCGTATTTCCCCGACGTGACCATCGAACCCGTACCCTCTTTGAAAATTGCGGTTGTGGGTAAACCCAACGCAGGGAAATCGAGTTTGGTCAACAAACTGCTGGGCAGCGAACGGAGTATCGTCACGCCCATGGCAGGCACGACGCGCGATGCCATCGACACGCTGTTCTATCGTGGCGACAAGGCGTATACCCTCATCGACACGGCGGGGATTAGAAAGAAGAAAAACGTGGACGACGACGTAGAATACTACAGCAATATGCGCGCGTTCGACGCGGTACGCCGCAGCGACGTTTGTTTGCTGGTCGTGGATAGTGCGGAAGGACTGACCGAACAAGACGTAAAAATCATCGGCTACGTGCACGAACAGGGCAAACCGTCCGTGATCGTTATGAATAAGTGGGATTTGGTAGAAAAAGACACGCACACGGTCAACCGCTTCGAAGAAAAGCTTAAAGAAGATTTAAAGTTTATGGATTATTACAAATCCATCTACATTTCCGCAAAAACCGGTCAACGCGTGGAAAAATTGCTCGCGGCGGCAGAAGAAGTGTACGCCCACGCGTCCTTTAGAGTGCCTACGGGCGAGTTGAACGACTTAATCGGCGACGCGGTGCGTTTGCAAGAACCCCCTTCGTATTTGGGCAGAAGAATGCGCGTATTTTTCTCGTCGCAGGTTTCTATTTGCCCGCCTACGTTCGTATTATTCGTCAACGACGAGCGGCTTTTGCACTTTTCGTATGAACGGTATTTGGAAAACACCATTCGCCGCGCATACGACTTTTCGGGTACGCCTATTAAAATTACGGTACGCGAGAAAAAAGACGAGGATTGATAATGAAAAACTTTTCGTTGGCGGAAAACTGGTGGCAATTTTTATTGATGGCAATCATATGCTATGCAATCGGTTGTTTCAACTTTGCGCTGGTTATTTCCCGCTCTAAAAAGAAAGATATTACAAAAATGGGCAGCGGTAACCCCGGCACGATGAATATGAGCCGCGAGTTTGGCTTAAAATTTGGTTTACTCACGTTCGTTTGCGACGCAATCAAAGGCGGACTGCCCGCGCTGATTTCGTACTTTATCTACCGTAACTACGCCTTTACAGGCACAACCGTTTTGGTGTCCGACGTAACCCGTTATTTTTGCGGTTTGTTCGTAGTAATCGGACATATTTTCCCTGCGCCTATGCGCTTTAAAGGCGGCAAGGGAATCGCCTCCACTTTGGGTTTGTTTTGGTTTGGTTTATCCTGCGAAAACGCATGGTGGGCGCTTGGCGGAGTCGGTATCGCCGTTTTACTCTTTTTATTTATTTACGCAACCGAGTGGGGATCTCTTGGTTCGCTTTTGGGGGTTACGGGTTGTTCGATTATTCAGATGTTTACGTTTTTATTAAACTACGGTCAAAACGCATTCAACGCATACCTGGTATGGGTATATTTATTAATTTTTACGGTAAACGTACTCACGTGGGTAGCGCATAGAAAAAACTTATACCGTTTGTTTGCGGGCGAAGAGCATAGAACGTCTATCAAAAAGTTATCGAAAAAAAAGTGAAGTGAGATATGAATATTATCATCATCGGTTGCGGCAGAGTGGGTAGAACACTCGCGCAAAAATTATATAGCGAAAAGCATAACGTTACGGTTATCGACACTTCGGCGGAGAAGGTAAAAACCATTACCGAGCGTTGCGATATTATGGGCGTAGTCGGCAACGGCGCAACGTATACCACCCAACGCGAGGCAGGCATTCAAAACGCCGATTTGTTGATTGCGGTGACGAACTCTGACGAGTTAAACGTACTTTGCTGCGTCGTTGCGAAAAAAGAAGGCAAATGCAAAACGATTGCCCGCGTAAAAAATCCCGATTACAGCCACGATTCGCTGTATTTAAAAGAGCAGTTGGGGCTTTCGATGGTTATCAACAAGTCGGAGGCCAAGCGGT
>JAZSMB010000163.1:0-4479 GCA_045535685.1 Candidatus Scatosoma sp. | reverse complement strand
GAGGTTCAAATCCTCTTCTCTGCGCCAAACAAAGAAGCACCCGCTTGGGTGTTTTTTTGTTTGTGTGGATAAGAGATTGCAGGTCCTCCGAATGATCGGAGGTTCACGCGAGTGCCGTCCGCAAAGGGATATTTGTTTCTTCCGCGCAGCCGTCGGCGGCACGACACTTTGTTGCATAGCAACAAAATATCTTCTCTGCGCCAAAGAAAAAACACACCTTTGTGGTGTGTTTTTGTTATTATAATCCATTATTTATCCAACGTTTCGTCCACAATCTCTGCGTTGACGGCGTTTATAGATACGCTCTTAATGCCGTTGAGCACGCCGTTTTTTGATTTGTAGCCTTCTTCACTCATCGCGATACTTTCGCCGTTGGAGGCAATCAAACGATAGCGATACAGCCCTGCCTTATCAAAATAAATTTCAAACTTGGGACAAGTTTTTGCGGTCGGGTTTTTCAAGGTTTGGTCTTCTACCTTATCTTCCGCAATGCATTTTGCCGCGTGCTTACCGATACTTTCCATACCTTTTTTACAAGCAGCCTTGGTCGAATACACCTGCGACGCTACGGCGATTTTTTCTTTGTTTGCCGCGTATAAACTGAAATTGAATGCGCCCGTGGGCGTTTTTTTGATAACGAATTTTCCCATAACAAGCTCCTCCTGTGGTAAGTAATATTATTATACCACAGTTTTGGGCGTTTGTAAATACCAAATAGAAAAATTCGCCAAAAAAAATATTCAACGCGTACATGCCTACCCCATTTTTTGGTTTTTAGGCTACTTGTTCGTCTTTTTTCGTTTCAAAAGTCATCTTGCCAAGCTCGTTGCAACGGTCAAGCAAACGCTTTGCAACTTCTTCGCGCGTTTCGCCGTTTGCAACCAACTGAGAATACAAAACGGGCTTATCAAAGATATATTGCTTTTCGTTTTTCTTAAAATAGCTAACGTAGATAGGCAAATCCATACCTTGCTTATACGCGATTTCGGCAAGCATCACAAACCCAGCGAAAAAGCCCTCAAGCTCTGCCAAATACCCGTTTTTCGAATCTTCGGGGAATACGACGATACTCTCGCCCTTTCTAAGCGCCGCCAAACTTTCGCGAATGGTTTTCATAAAACGGTGGTCGCGATAGGTGGAAATCAAATCCAACCCAGCATAAAATAAATTTGTCAAGGGACTTGCAATCAGACAAAACAAGCGCGCCAAATGCAAGTTCCAATGTTTTTTCTGGTGAAAATACACGTTGGTTTGGTATTTGTACATATTTACCACGCCTTCGTTCATTTCGTGTGCGCCCCACATCGTTACGTTTTTACCCAAATACATCTCCAGCGACAACGGTGCGTCCGTGCCTTCGTGATTACTCAAAATCAAGCTCCCGTCTTGCACTTTATCCCCTAAATAGATAAATTCCGGCTCGGGATATCTGATTTTCATCAATTTTAACAAACCTCGAAACCACCATTTACGGCGAGGTTTTTGCTTTTCTTGCGTGTTTTTCGTCATCATAACACTCCTAATCGTATTTTGTACTTTCAAAGCGGTAGTCGAGCGACGTTTACCGCGATAAATCTAATATATTTTAACACAATAAAGTAAAAAAGGCAAGCAAAAAACCGCAAATACGCCCGCCAAGTTTCTTAACAAAAAACCGCCTTTACGACAATTAAATACGTACGCGCGCGAGAAAATATGGAAAAAACGACAAAAACCGAGCGTTGCGCCGTTTAAACCGTTGACAAATATGCGAAAATTGGAGTATAATAAATGCAACGGCAAGGGCGCAAACAGTAGAAGTTGCCTTTGCCTTTTTTCGTATTGATGGAATCGGTTATATTTTTACTCTCAAAAGGAGATATCTTATATGAAACTCGTTTGCGATTACTTTGGCGAAATGGTGTTCGACGACAAAGCGATGAAAGAGCGGCTTACGCCCGACGTTTACAAGGCGTTGGAGCGTACGATGGCGCACGGCAGAAGTTTGGATTTGTCCGTAGCCAACGCAGTTGCCGCCGCGATGAAAGATTGGGCGGTAGAACACGGCGCAACCCATTATACGCATTGGTTCCAGCCGATGACGGGGATTACCGCAGAAAAACACGACAGCTTTATCTCGCCCGATTGTAACGGCGGGGTTATGATGGATTTTTCGGGTAAAGAACTCGTTCGCGGCGAGCCGGACGCGTCCTCTTTCCCGTCGGGCGGTTTACGCGCTACGTTTGAAGCGCGCGGCTATACCGCTTGGGACGCTACTTCGTATGCATTCATCAAAGACGGCGTGTTGTGTATCCCTACGGCGTTTTGTTCGTATTCGGGTGACGCACTCGACCAAAAAACGCCCCTTTTACGCTCAATGGAAGCCATCAACCGCCAAGCGATGCGCGTTTTGAAGCTGTTTGGCAACGACGACGTGACGAGTGTCAAAACGACGGTCGGACCTGAACAAGAATATTTCTTAGTAGATAAAAACGTATTCAACGAACGCAAGGATTTGCTTTATACGGGCCGTACGCTGTTCGGTGCGAAACCGCCCAAAGGTCAAGAAATGGAAGACCATTATTTCGGCGTTTTGAAACCGCGCGTGCAAGCGTTTATGAAAGATTTGGACGAAGAATTGTGGCGGCTGGGCGTACTTGCAAAAACCGAGCATAACGAAGCCGCGCCTGCGCAACACGAACTCGCGCCTATCTACACGACGACGAATATTGCAGCCGACCATAACCAACTGACGATGGAAATTATGCAACGGCTCGCCAAGCAACACAACCTTGTGTGCCTACTCCACGAAAAACCGTTTGCAGGCGTGAACGGCAGCGGTAAGCATAACAACTGGTCGATTTCCACCAACACGGGCAAGAATTTATTAGAGCCGGGCGAAACACCGCAAACGAACGCGCAATTTTTATTATTCCTTTGCGCGGTATTAAAAGCGGTCGACGAATATCAAGACCTGCTCCGCGTGTCGGTTGCCTCCGCTGGCAACGACCATCGTTTGGGTGCGCACGAAGCGCCCCCTGCCGTGGTTTCCATTTTCTTGGGCGATGAGCTCACCGAAATTTTACAAGCCATCGAACGGGACGAGCCGTACGGCGCGAAAGAGAAAGAACTCTTGCGCGTAGGCGTGCATACCATGCCGAAATTTCCCAAGGATACGACGGACAGAAACCGCACTTCGCCCTTTGCGTTTACGGGGAATAAGTTCGAGTTCCGTATGCTCGGTTCCTCCTCCTCCGTTTCCGGTCCCAACACCGTCATCAATACGGCGGTGGCGGAAGTTTTAAAACAGTTCGCGGACGAATTGGAGAACGCAAAGAGTTTTGAAACGGCTTTACACGACCTTATCCGCCGCGTTATCAAAACGCACAAGCGTATTATTTTCAACGGAAACGGGTATGATGATAAATGGCTTGCGGAAGCGGAAAAGCGGGGCTTGCTGAACTTAAAAACCACCCCCGACGCCCTCCCCCATTATCTTTCCGAAAAGAACATCGCGCTCTTTACCGGGCATAAAGTATATACGGAAAAAGAACTGCGTTCCCGCTACGATATTTTAATGCAGAGCTATTGTCGGCTCGTAAATATCGAGGGGCGCACGATGTTGGATATGGCGATGAAGGATATTCTTCCCGCCGTCAGCGCTTATACGCAGGAGCTTTGCAATACTTTCCTTGCAAAACGGCAAATCAGCGAAACCCTCGCAAGCGGGTATGAAAAACAAATGATTGAAAAGATTTCCGCCTTTTCCGACGGCGCGTACGCGGACGCGAACGACTTGGAGCGTTTGCTCAAAAACGCGGCGAACATTGCCGACGTGACGGCGCAAGCGGTGTATTATAAAGACTACGTATTGCCGAAAATGCAATCCCTTCGTGAAAACGTGGATGCGTTGGAGGGCTTGGTATCCGCAAAAGTTTGGCCGATGCCCACTTACGGCGACCTGCTTTTCGGCGTATAAATTAAGGAGAACGGACTATGTTCAACGTGGAAAAAGTCACGCAAGAGCTCGTACAATGGATAAAGGACTGGTTTGAAGTCAACGGCAAGGGCTGCAACGCCGTGCTCGGCGTTTCGGGCGGAAAAGATTCCAGCGTCGTCGCCGCGTTATGCGTTGAAGCACTCGGAAAGCAGCGCGTTATCGGCGTGTTGATGCCCAACGGCGAGCAAAAGGATATCGATTGCGCAAAACAGCTCGTCGAACATTTGGGTATTGAAAGTTATGTTTGCAATATCAAAAAGAGCGTGGACGGCGTACTTGAAACGATGGAAAACTGCGGTATGGAAATCAGCAAACAAACGCTCGTCAACCTCCCGCCCCGTATCCGTATGGCAACCCTTTACGCGATTTCGCAATCGAAAAACGGGCGGGTTGCAAATACCTGTAACCTCTCCGAAGATTGGGTAGGATATTCCACCCGTTACGGCGACGCCGCGGGCGATTTCTCTCCGCTTGGCAAGCTGACGGTCGCGGAAGTCAAG
>JAZSMB010000089.1:0-5167 GCA_045535685.1 Candidatus Scatosoma sp. | reverse complement strand
AGTAAAAATACCCCGGTAACCCGGGGTATTCTATTATTTATAAAGAGGGTATTTTTCACAAAGCGCGGCAACAGTATTGTGAACTTCTTTTGCTGTTCCCTCGAAATCACGGGCAGTCAAGGCGATACAATGCGCAATCTGCTTCATATCTTCCGCAACCAAACCTGCCGCCGCAAGGATACTGCGCACTTTCGTTTGATCCCACGTCACGTGCCGTCCCCAAAGTTCGTACAAAACGGTGTTTTCGCTATCCAAATTTGCGTTTTCTTGGTCGTAATAAGCAAGTTTCACAAACCGCCCAAAGCGCACCGCGTTATCGTCGTTTTTAACGAGTTTTTTAAGCAAAGTAGATTTGCCCGTGCCGTTATCCCCGACGATGGCGCATTTTTCTCCGCGATGGAGGGCAAATTCTGCATTCTCCAGCAACGTTTTTTCGCCTGCCGATAAGCGCAAAGAGCGTACTTCTAAAACCTTTTCGTACGGTTTTTCGGCGTAAGTAAAGGAAAATCGCGCGGGAGTAGGGGGGAGTAACGGTTTTTCGATAAGCTCCATTTTTTCCAAAGCATGCCTGCGCGATTGCGCCATTTTGGTGGTGGACGCGCGTACCAGGTTGCGATTGACGTACTCTTGCATATGCGCGCGTTCTTCCTGTTGCTTTTCGTATTCCTTTTGTAAGCGTGCTACCTTTTCCGCTTTCAAAATTTTATATTTGCTGTAATTGCCCTTAAACACGGACAGTTTTTTATGCTCGATTTCGTAAATTTGCGTGACGAGCTTATCCAAAAAATACCGATCGTGCGACACCGTCAAAATCGCACCCTTAAACGAAGAAAGATACTCCTCCAGCCAAAACAGCGTTTTCATATCCAAGTGGTTGGTCGGCTCGTCCAAAATCAAAAGTTCTGGCTCTTCCAAAAGCAGACGGCAAAGTTTGAGCCGCGTCTTTTCTCCGCCCGACATCGTGGAAATGCGTTGATGATAACACTCGCCAAAACCCATACCGTTGAGTACGCTGCGGATACGCACTTCAAAATGATAACTATCGCGTGCGGCGATGCGGTTATTTAAGCTTTCGTATCGCGCGGAAAGAGCGCGGTATTCGCTTGTGTGTTCATCCGTTTGCGCAATTTGTTTTTCCACTTCGCGCAAAGCGTCCAAATCGCGGATATCGCTTGCGAAAATTTCCCGCATTTCATCAAAAACTTCTTTATCCGAGTCGTACCCGCCCGTCTGCGACAAGTACCCGATGCGCGCGCCGTTTTTCTTAAAAAGAGTGCCGCTTTCTACCTCTAACTCGCCTAAGATCAAGCGGATCAAAGTGGTCTTACCTTCGCCGTTTGCGCCGATCAACCCAACCCTGTCCCCCTCGTTTAAGGAAAAAGCGATATTTTCAAGCAAACTACCGCCCAAAAAACCGAACGATACGTTTTCAGCAGAAATCAACATAAAAACTCCTGTAAATGTAAAAAATAAAAGTATGAGAAACAAAGAAAAGACACTTAAAAGTATCCGCCGTGCAGAAGAACGGCTATTATACGCACCGCCCGAAAAAGCCGCCGCGCTCACACGGAAAATCGTCCGCTTAAAAGAAGAGTTTTCCCGTTAAAAATCCCAAGCGGGAATGTATTTTTGCGAGGAAGAATGCCGCTCTTGAATAAACACGTTTTCAATCCCGAGTGCGAACGCCGCGTCGATTGCCGCGTTATATTCGCGCGGAGTAATCGGGCGGGAAAGTTCGGGGAAACGCTCGATATCCCCAAACGGCGTGTATTGGCTCATCAAACTCAAATAGGTAGTTTTGGGGAGGGTAGTAAACCATTTTAGTATCGCTTTGGTATCACTCGTGCAAAGGGGCATAACCAAATGCCGTACGATTGTACCCGATAGCATTTTTCCCTCTTTCGTCATATTAAGCGGTTTTTGCGTCATAAACTCGATGGCGCGGCTCGCCACCTCGAAATAATTTTCCTTGCCCAAATACCGCTTGGAAAGCGTAGCAGAATAAAATTTTATATCCGGCAAATAGATATCCACGTACGGATCGATTTGCTCTAACGTGGAAACTTTTTCATACCCGCTCGTGTTATAGACGACGGGGATTTTGGGCTTATAAATCTCAAACGAGCGTACCAGGTATGGAACGAAATGGGTAGGCGTGACCAAAGACACGTTATCAGCGCCCATATCTTCGAGTTTTTTATAGATATCTGCAAGCTCGGCTATCGAAACGTTTTTGCCGCGCTCTACGCGCGAAACTTCGAAATTTTGACAAAACGGACAGCGTAAATTGCACCCGCAAAAAAAGATAGTGCCGCTTCCCTTATCAAAAGAAATGCAAGGTTCTTCAAACGGATGCAAATAATATTTTGCAATTTTTAAGCCCTGCGTCCCGCACGCGCCCGCGCGCTCGAAACGGTTTACTCCGCACTCGGTAGGGCAAATATTGCAGCTTTGTAACTGAGAAAATAAACGCTCGTCCATAACGTATATTATAGCATACGCGAAAAAAAATTGCAAGCGTGTACGACGTCGCTGCGAAATTCGTTGACAAAGGCGTGCAAAAGGGGTATAATATAGCATGAAAATAAGCAAAAGAGGAATAAAAACCGTGAGAAAATTTTTTACGAGTGAAAGTGTGACGGAAGGGCATCCCGATAAAGTATGCGACAATATCTCCGACGGGATTTTGGACGCGATTTTATCTATTGATCCTACCGCCCGCGCGGCTATTGAGTGTGCGGCGGCGTTCGATACGCTGCTGATTATGGGGGAAGTGACCACGACCGCGCAAATCGATTATGAACAAACGGCACGCGCAATTATCAAAGAAATCGGTTACGATTTCGGTAGTTTCGCGTTTGATAAGTGCAAAATTATTACGGCAATCCATTCGCAATCGCCCGACATCGCAATGGGCGTGGACGCGTCGCTCGAAAGAAAGACGGGCGGGGACGAGGCGGACCAACTTGGCGCAGGCGATCAAGGCATGATGTTTGGGTATGCCTGCCGTGAAACCAAAGAGTTAATGCCCCTTACCTTATCCCTTTCTCACCGCTTGGCAAAACGCCTTACCGACGTGAGAAAGAGCGGACTTTTAACCTACCTTCGTCCGGACGGAAAAACGCAAGTGACCGTCGAATATGAAGACGGCGTAGCAAAACGCGTGGATACGGTCGTCGTTTCTACCCAACACGACGCTGAGGTTTCGCAAGAACAAATCCGCGCGGATATGAAAAAATACGTCATCGACGAAATTATTCTCGCTCCGTTAATGGACGAAAATACGAAATTCTTCATCAACCCGACGGGCAGATTTGAAATCGGCGGGCCGGAAGGGGATAGCGGCTTGACGGGCAGAAAAATCATCGTAGATACCTACGGCGGCAGATGCGCGCACGGCGGCGGCGCATTCTCAGGCAAGGATCCCACCAAAGTGGATAGAAGCGCGGCGTATTATTGCAGATATATCGCGAAAAACTTGGTGGCGGCGGGGCTTGCCGACGAAGTGGAAATTCAAGTAGCGTACGCGATCGGCGTAGCGAACCCCGTTTCGGTATTCGTAGATACGCGCGGCACGGGTAAACTGGACGACGAACGCTTGGCGGAAATTGTCAAAACGGAATTCGACTTGCGCCCGTACGCGATTATTCGCACGCTGGATTTGAGAAAACCCGTTTATAAAAAGACGGCGGCGTACGGACACTTTGGCTATAAAGGCTTTGCGTGGGAACAAACCAACCGCGTGGACGATTTGAAAAAATACTTGTAACGAAAAAAATAAAAAGTCGAGCAAAAGCTGCTCGGCTTTTTTAAGGAGTATGCATGAAAGAAGGGCGTTTGCAAAACACCACGAAAAATCTTTGCTACGCGGCGGTTGCCGTCGCGCTTTTAAGCGTGTGTTCGTGGATGAGTATACCCATCGGCAGTTTGCCCATTACCTTGCAATCGCTCGCGCTGTTTACCATCGTTGGATTATTGGGTGCAAAACGCGCCTTTTTCGCCGTGCTTGCGTATTTGCTTTTGGGTTTGATCGGCGTGCCTGTGTTTGCAGGTTTTACGGGCGGCGTAGGCAAGCTGTTTACTCCCGCAGGAGGTTATTTGGTCGGCTTTTTTATCGTTGCGCCGCTCACGGCGTTCGCGTGCGAAAAAGTGCGCGGCGGGCTTTGGAAAAACGCAATCGTTATGAGCGTAGGTATGCTTGTTTGCTATTTCATTGCAATCGTTTGGCTGCTCGTTTTATCGTCTATGCAAAGCGTGGAAATGGGTTTTGTCGGCGCGGTAAGTTTGCTTGTTTTGCCCTATTTACCGTTCGATATAGTGAAAGTATTTTTCGCGGCGTTTTTAACGGAGAAATTAAAAGATAAAATCTAAAACACCCCACCCATGTACGAGATGAATATAAAAACACACCCCTTTTTGTCAAGCGCAAAAAGGGGTGTTAATATATTCGTCGGGTGTTAGTAAGCAATGCGATTAACGTTTTGTGCGGTGTTCTTCATTTGCTTGAATAATTTGATTTGTAAAGCGGCAATTATGATATAGCCGATGCCAAGAACAACGTATAACGCTTTCGTAAAAATGCCTGGTACTTCGCAGTAAACCATTAAGCCGGCAAACAAAATGAGCGTGATCGCCGTGAAGAACTTGCCGACGATACCGACAATTAAAAACCTGCGTGCTTTGGTTTGCGATTTGAATATTCCGATAGCAGAAACGAGCTGTAAAATCGCGCCGACGCCCATAGGAATAACGGCGTATACCCACAAAACAATGACGGCAAGGATAACCAGCCCTTTGCCCCAGCCGACCCAATCGTCATCACTCGACGGCGGTGGGGAAGCTTGTTGATAGATATTGAATTGCACCACTTCTAAAACGAGTACGAGTATAATCATTGCGAACGCAATCACGGTACAAACGACGTTCCATACTCGCGTAGTTTTGTTGATCAAGTTCATAAAAATTCCTCCTTTTGTAAGAAAATTTTATAACAAGACTATACCGTTTTCCTTGCAAATGCGTTGCGTTTCTGCGTCCCACAGCGACACTTGCACTTCGCCGATATGCGCCTTGCCAAGCAGTAACATAGAAAGCCGCGATTGCCCGATACCGCCGCCCATCGTCAAGGGCAGTTCGCCGCTCAAAAGCGCCTTGTGGAAGGGGAGTT
>JAZSMB010000201.1:0-2428 GCA_045535685.1 Candidatus Scatosoma sp. | reverse complement strand
TAGGTTGTTAGAGGTGCTATTATGAAAGTAATTCGCGGCGCGACTACGATTGAAAAGGACTCAAAGGAAGAGATTTCAAGTGCGGTAAAAGACTTGTTAGACGAAGTATTTGTCGCAAACAACTTGCAAAAGGAAGACGTGACGGCGTTTGTGTTTTCTTTGACTGCGGATATTCATTCTTATCACCCTGCGAAAGCGGCGAGAGAAGCGGGCTATGATTTTGCCCCCTTATTTGCAGCGATTGAGCCGCTGATCGACGGGGGATTACCCCGTTGTATTCGCTTGATGTTATTGACGGACTTAGATAAAAAACAAACGGTAAAACATATTTATCAAAAAGGAGCGAAGGTTTTGAGAAAGGATATTTCGGAAATTATCAATATTGCATTGGACGGTCCCGCCGGTAGCGGTAAAAGCACGATTGCAAAGATTTTAGCGCAGGATTACAATATTTTGTATTTGGATACGGGCGCTATGTACCGTGCTTGCGCATTGAAAGCTTTGAAGAGCGGGGTAGACCCCAAGGATGGCGAGGCGGTAGCAAAACTCTTGCCTACGCTTGATTTGAAAGTGGAATATCGCAATGGCAAACAACATACGATATTGGATGGCGAAGACGTTTCTTTGGCGATTCGTGAAAACGTGGTTTCTATGGCATCTTCCAACGTTTCCGTACATAACGCCGTTCGAATGAAAATGGTGGAAATGCAACGTGAAATTGCAAAGAGTATGTCCTGCGTTATCGACGGTAGAGATATTGGCTCGGTTGTTTTGCCGAACGCGAAGTATAAATTTTTCATTACGGCGGACAGTAAGGTTCGTGCGATGCGTCGTTATAAGGAATTGGAATCTCGTGGTGAAATAGTAGATTTCGATAAACTGCATGCGGAAATTGTTGCTCGCGATAAGCAAGATTCTGAGCGCGAATTTGCACCGCTTGTTTGTGCAAAAGACGCGATTGTAATTGATACGTCCAACTTGGATATTAACGGGGTTGTGGCGGCAATTAAACGCGAAATTCAAGCAAAAATTTAATCGGGTAATGGTTATGGAAGAGAAGGAAACGATACAAGAAAAAACGAAAACGAAAAAGCCCGAAAAAATGAAGAAAAAGAAGAAAAAAGCGGAAATTACTGTCAAGGCGAACAAAAAAGGTCGTCACGTAATGCCACTTTTGAATTTTATTAAAGCGATTGTCGTTCCGTTCTATTGGCTTGTAAAGCCTTTTAAGCTGTATGGAAACAAAAAAGTGCAGGACGGTCCCTTGATTTACGTATGTAATCACTATACTTTAATGGACGCTGTTTATCCCGCGGTTACAACGTCGGAAGGGATTCACTATTTGGCAAAAAAAGAGAATTTTGAGACGCCTGGCTTGGGCTTTTTGATTCGCAAGGTAAAGGGGATTGCGGCAAATCGTGACGGCAACGACGTTCGCGCGATTTTAGATTGTTTTAAGTGTTTGAAAAACGGTGAAAAACTGTGTATTTTCCCTGAGGGAACGCGCAATAAAACAGGCGAAGAAATGTTGCCTTTTCATCACGGCGCGGCGGCGATTGCGATTAAATGCAAAGTTCCGATTGTATTTGTGCTAATTTATAAAAAACCTCGCTATTTCCGTAAAACACACATTATTGTTAGTGAACCGATTGAATTGACGGAATATTACGGCAAAAAACTCACGGATGAGGAATTGACGGCTGTGGACGAGAGTTTGCGTTTGCGTATGATTGAAATGCGCCGTGAACATACGGAATTTTTGCAAAGTAAGAAGAAAAAGAAGACGAAGTAATGGAGTTTGTAATAGCAAAAAGCGGCGGTTTTTGCCGCGGTGTTAAAAAGGCGGTAGACACCGCCTTGACAATTGATCCAGCGAATACTTATATTTACGGTGAGATTATTCATAATCCCGACGTTGTGCAATCGATTACTGAACGCGGAATCGTGATGGTGGAGGATTTGGATTTAGTACCGAGCGGCGCAACGTTGATTATCCGTTCGCACGGCGTTGGAAAAGCGGTATACGAATACTGTGAGAAGAAAAATATCCAAGTGGTGGATTGCACTTGTGAATTTGTGCGTCGAACGCAAAAGATTGTTGACGAGCAGTATCAAGCAGGGAAAACGATCATAATCGTCGGGGAAAAGACGCACCCAGAAGTTGTTGGTCTGAACGGTTGGTGCGAGGGAAAAGCGTTTGTTTTTTCTTCTGAGGATGATGATTTTTCGATTTTGCCCGAAAAAGAGTGCTGTATAGTCGCTCAAACGACCTATTCCGCGGAAAAATTTGAAAAAATTATTAAAAATATTACGAATATTTACCAAAAAACAGTTGCGATTTTTAAGACGATTTGCTATACTACTATAGGACGGCAAAACGAAGCAAGCGAACTTGCGAAGCATTGCGACGCGATATTGGTTATCGGAG
>JAZSMB010000126.1:0-6166 GCA_045535685.1 Candidatus Scatosoma sp. | reverse complement strand
ACAGGAACGCAAGCGAATCGGTAAAGCGGCGCGACACCATCTCTACGATTCCGTACGAATCTAAAGCGGTGTGCGAAACGACCTTAGCGATTGCATGGTCGGATATGGAAATTTTACCATAGGCATTGTTTGTGTTTACTGACATACGTACCTCATTTTACCTTTCCATTTTACACTATTTACGGCTATTTGGCAAGTACTTTTCTAAAATTTTCTTAATATTTTTTATTTTTTGTCTTTTTAGGCTCATTTTTGATTGATTTTTCTTCTTAAAAATGCTATATTATTAATGCTTGTTTTACGCGTAGCTTATTTTAAGATGCGCCAAGCACCGTTTTTAATCACTAACTACGGCAAAATTATCCCAAATTTCGGAGGTGTCAATATGTCAAGAGTATGCAATATTTGCGGTAAAGGTCAAGCATCGGGCAACAACGTAAGCCACTCCAACCGTAAAACGAGAAGAACGTTCAAAGTAAACGTTCAAAAAATTTCCTACGTTGCTGATGGTAAAGAAACCAACGGCTACGTTTGCGCAAGATGCATCAGAACGCTTAAAAAAGCAGACTAATCTTGCAAAAGTAGCGTTACCGCTACAATATAACGAAACGAAACCCGACGCATTTCGCGTCGGGTTTTTTCGCGCACTTTTACGCTTTTGCTTTTATTAATTTCTTTAGCAATACTCGTATAATGATAAAATCAATCGCCATCGTCAACAGCCAAGATATGGGATACGAAATATAAATAATTTCCAAAGTGGGGAACACGGGGAACACCGTCACAAGCCACACGACGCGCAACAAACACGCTCCGATAAGCGATACGATGGTCGAAGTCATCGATTTGCCCATTCCGCGCAGTACGCCCGAGCAATTATCCATCAACCCGCATAAAAAGTACGGCGCACCTATCCACCAAAACCGCGTATTTGCCGTTTCAAAAGCAATCCGCTCCAAACTCCCTTCCGCGCCTTCCACTACGCCGTATAACGACAAAAGCGGGTGTCTAAACGCAATAAGCGAAAAACTCATTACCAAACCGATTATCAAAGTAATCAAACAGCTGTTGTACATAATCGGTTTCACGCGTTCGGGTTTTTCCGCGCCTATATTTTGGCTGGTAAACGTAATTACGCCTTGCGACACGGCGTTGATGGACGTATACACGAAACTATCCAAATTGCCCGCCGCCGCGTTTCCGTTTACCACCGGTTGATAATCGCTCCCGCTCGGCACAACCGAGTGGTTCACCGCCACGATAGACGATTGAATGAGCATATTAGAAAGAGAGAACAACGCGCCTTGAATCCCTGCGGGAAGCCCCACGTATAAAATCTGCTTAAACGCGTTTTTATCCATTTTCAAACGACGGAAAGAAAAAGCCGTTTCGTCTTGTTCTTTGCACAATTTCGTCAATAAAACGACTACCGACAGCACGTTGGCAATCGCCGTGGCAATCGCTACGCCTTCTACCGACATTCCGCACACCAAAACGAAAAATAAGTTAAAAAGCACGTTGACGATTCCCGTACTCGAAAGTACGATTAACGGCAGTTTCGCATTCCCTTTCGCTCTAAAAATCGCGCTTAAAAAGTTGGTCAGCGCCATAAACGGCACACCTAAAAGATAAATGTACGAATAGCGAATGGCAAGCTCCAACAAGCTCCCCGTATTGCCCATTGCCGTTAAAACGGTGCGTGTAAGCGCAATACCGATTCCCGCGCCGACACCGCCAAACAACACCGCCATAATCAGCGCGGTATGCACCGCTTTTCGTACGCCGTCGCCGTCTTTCGCACCGATTTTTCGCGCAACGATAACGTTCGCACCGATGGAAAATCCGATGAAAATATTAAGGATCATACTCAAAAACGAGCCGGTCGTGCCGATTGCGCCTACGGCGTTACGCTCGCTGGATAAACTTGCCACCATCATATCCGCCGCGTGGTAAAACGTTTGCAAGAGGTTGGTTGCAATAATCGGCAATACGAACAGTATCAGTTTCTTAAAAATCTTCCCTTCTGTAAAATGCGCGTGCGCACCGCCTTGAACAGCCGTCATTTGCTATCTCCCCTTTCGTCAACCTTTCAACCGCGCAATGGTAGCGTGCTTGTCCGCAGCCTTAAAGACCGTACTGCCCGCAACGATAACGTTCGCACCCGCCGCCTTAATTTCATCTACGTTTTCTTCCGTCACACCGCCGTCGATCTCAATATCGATATCCTTTCCGCACGCGGAAATAATCGATTTTACTTGGCGCACTTTATCAAGTGCCGACGGAATAAATTTTTGCCCGCCAAAGCCTGGAAATACACTCATCACAAGCACCATATCGCAAAGCGGAATTACCTTTTCAATCGCCTCTACGGGGGTGTCGGGGTTGATAACCGCACCGCATTTCACGCCCGTCGATTTTATAAGCTTTAACACTTCTTCCAAATTCTCTTTGCACGCCTCGTAATGTACGGTAATGATATCCGCGCCCGCTTTTGCAAAGCGTTCCACGTACTTTTCGGGGTGGACGATCATCAAATGGCAATCGAGCGGCAAAGACGTAATTTTGCGCAAATCTTCCACCATTTTGATACCGAACGTAATATTGTTAACGAACACGCCGTCCATTACGTCGCAATGCACCAAATCCGCATCGCAGCGTTCGAGCTCGCGCACTTCGTCGCCCATTTTCGAAAAATCTGCCGATAAGATAGACGGCGCAATTTTAATCGTTTTCATTTGTATTCTCCTTATGAAAATTCTCTATATTTTCCTCTTGTTTACGCATCAACGGCAAGATATGAAACCGAGTAATGGACACGAGGTTAACGGTTAACTCAAACACGTACGTCAGCGTTGCAAAAATCGCCGCGTTGATAAGTACGTTATATAAAATAGATAAAACGGTGGGCGCAAGCATCGTAAAACGCACGATTTTTAAGCTTCTGATACGGAATATAAATGCGTACATAATCAGCGCCGCCACACACAAAATATCCACCGGTTTTGCATCTTTCATAATCCATAAATTGACGATAAGATAGGATGCGATTGTCAAAAACGAAAAGAAAAACGACCAAGCAATCGGCGCGTTTTTATCCTGTTTTTCGTACAAGAAAAAGGTCAGCGCACGCGCCAAACCCGTCGCCAAACCGATCATTCCGAAAAAGTTGACGGCAAAAAAGTAGGATACGATTAAAAATACGATACAAAGCGATTGACACGCCAAATACAGCGTTTTCTTTTTCATCAAATACGACGACACAACGAACGCCATCGCAATAAAACTGGCTATAAATGATAAAACTTCGTTTTCCATATCCTCTAAACGCCCTTACGGAAATTTTCGTATTATTGATTTTCTTCTAAATAACTTGCGCGAAGTTGTCCGCAAGCTCCGCCGATATCCACGCCGATTTGACGGCGCAAAGTAGCGGATAAGCCGCCCTTTTCCAACCGTCCCAAAAACCGATACGCCGCTTTATCCCCAAGCGCTTTTAAATCGCGCTCTTTCACTTCGTTTAAGCGTATCAAATTCACGTGGCAGGGCTTGCCTTTCAACAGCTTTACAAGCGCGTCCGCGTGCTGTTCGTCGCAATTTTCCCCTTCGATGAGCGTGTACTCAAAATAGTATCTTCTGCCCGTTTTTTGAAAATAATAATCGCACGCTTTCAAAATTTCTTCTATCTTATACGCCTTGGCGATCGGCATCGTGCGTTTGCGCGTTTCATCGTCCGTCGCGTGCAACGACACCGTTAAATTAAGCGGAATCCCCGTGTTTGCTAGCTCGTACATTTTGGGTACGATTCCGCACGTGGAAAGAGAAATATTCCGCGCGGAAATACAAATACCGCCTTCCGCGCTCACGTTTTTTAAAAATTTGAGCGTTTGGTCGTAATTATCCAAAGGCTCTCCGCTGCCCATAAGCACTACGTTGGTGACGGCGCGCGTTTGACCGCCCTGTCCCACCGCGTCCGCTTTATGCAACGCGTTAACTACCAAAATCTGCGAGAGGATCTCCCCTGCCGATAAATTGCGCACAAGCCCGTTTAACGTGGACGCGCAAAATTTACAGCCCATTCTGCACCCCACTTGCGTGGAAACGCATTGCGTATAGCCGTATTTATACTTCATCAAAACTCCTTCGATTAAATTACCGTCGGCAAGCTCGAATAAGTACTTTTCCGTACCGTCCGAAGAAAAATACGTTTCTTTGATTTTAACAGGCTGGTTTTCATACTCGTTTAACAGCGTTTCCTTAAACGCTTTAGACAGGGAAGTGATATCCGCTATCGCTTTCCCCTGCATTAAGCCGTCAAATAGCTGTTTTGCCCGAAATTTTTTCTCGCCGAGTGATAAAACCAGCGTTTCCAACTCGGCAAAGGACAAATCTTGTAAAATCTTTTTCACGCTTTTGCCCCCTTAACCATTTTACACACGTAAAACCCTGCGCCGTACGCGGTATCGGGCAAAAATTGCAAGCCAAATTCCGTTTTTTCATGCGCAAGCTCGCTTTCTATCTTTTCCACCGAAAAATCGGGGTTTTTCTTTAAAAACGCACCGACGATTGCGTCGTTTTCGCATTCGAAAATAGAACAAGTCGAATAATACAACGCACCTCCGTCTTTCACGTAGCGCGAACACGTTTGCAAAATACTCGCCTGCATTTTGCTTATTTGCGCAAAGTCTTCTTGCTTTTTGTTTAACTTGATATCGGGGTTTTCACTTACCGTGCCAAAGCCCGAGCACGGCACGTCGCAAAGCACGCTATCGAACGCGTTTTCATACGCAGGATCGAACACCGAACTGTCTTTTTCCAGTTCTTGCACGTTTGTAACGCCCATACGCGTTTTGTATTGACGGATGAGTTCCACCCTGTGCTCGTGCAACTCAAACGAAGTAACGTTTTTGCATTTTTGCGCGAGTAAAACCGACTTCCCGCCCGGCGCGCTGCACGCGTCGAGTACGTTTTCGCACGGCGCAACGCAGTCGCAAATGGCGATACTGCCCACCGATTGAAAGGTATAATCGCCGTTATCGAAATGTTCGTCGCGCACGAAATTTTCAAAAAGGTAATTGCCGTATTTTTTCGAAAACGGCGTTACAATATGCGGCTTTTCCAAGTACGCTTGTTCGCCGCGCACAAACCGCACGCTTACCCCTGCGCTCTTTGCCGCCGCAATTTTTTCCGCGCGGTCGCCGTATTGCTTTTTTAACATTTGATAGGCAAAAGCGGGGTACGAAAGCGCAATCGCTTTCCCTTCGTCCGTATCGGGGAGCGCTTTTTTTATTTCCTCTTCGTCAAACCTGCGCAAAAACGCGTTGACGAACCCACTCACGCCCGATTTTCCAAGTTTTTTACAAAGCGATACCGCGTTATCGGTAACCATATACCGCTTTTTACCCATAAAAAGCAGCATGTACAGCGAAATTTTCAGTATCAACCGCACCGCCGCCTTAGGGGATTTTGGCGCGTAATGACGGATACAAAAATCGAAATATCCATCGTTTTCGAGCACGCCGTACACGATTTTCACCGTACGCGAGCGGAATTGTTCTTCGATATACGTATCGGCTATCGCTTGTTTTAAATGCGCGCCCTCTTGATATATTTTCGTTAAGATAACGAAGGGGTCGTAGATGGGATTGCTCAGCATGAAAACACCTGCCCCTTTTGCGCCTTTCGTCCGTTGATAAAATCGTTTCCCCCGATCACTTTACCTCCCGCCGATTGCACTTGTAAAAGTTTCACGGCGCCGTCACCGCACTTTACAAGCAATCCGCGCTTGGGGTTGGACGAGAGTACTTCGCCCGCTTGCGCACTTTCGCAATACGCCTTTTCCTCGTCGTTTAAACACGCCTTTTCCGCGCGGTAAATGTTGATTTTATTCCCGTCTAAAAGGGTGTAAGCGACGGGGTCGGGATTCATCGCTCTAACGAGATTGACGATGCGTTCCGCGCTTTGAGAAAAGTCGATTTTGGCTTGTTCTTTTTGAATTTTACGTACCACCTGCACGCCGTCCGTATCTTGCGGAGTGAGCGTAAAATTGCCCGATTGCAAGAGCTTTACCGCTTTCACGATCGCGTTTGCGCCGATGATAGATAACCGCTCGGCAAGTTCCCCGCACGTTTCTTTTTCGTCGATTTGCGTTTTTTCCACGAGTAAAATA
>JAZSMB010000141.1:0-5657 GCA_045535685.1 Candidatus Scatosoma sp. | reverse complement strand
GTAGGGACCCCAGCTTGCGGAGTTTGCAACGCCAACCGAGCAGTAGGTGTTCGTCCAAGGAGTGGTCGTTTGGTTTTCGCAAGCTTCCCAGAGGGATTTCTTAACCAAAGGCATATCTTGGAGATAGTAAGCTGCTTCGTACGTAAGGCTACCGTCGTCTGCGATGGGCGACAAGGTGTTGTCGAATACCATAACGAGTTCGTATTCGTTTTCACCTACGAAATAACCAACTTCCGAGAAGTCCATTTCAGCATATTCATACCAGTAAATCATGTAGTCAACGACGTTGTTTGCGTCTTCGCCCCAAGCTTCCGTCGTGATAAGGGTTGCCAACAATGCAACGGATTCATCCGTAATAGCAACTTTGCCATCATCGTCAGCCAATGCTGCTAAGGGTTCCCAAGCAGTCATGTTGAAGTATGCATCGCCGTACGCATTTACATACGCGCTCAACGAAGCACCACCAAGCCATTCTAATGCTTCATCGAGAGCGATGTAAGCATCGCAACCGCCCAACGTACCAGCGGTCGTATCTACTTTACTTGCGCTGAAGTTGAAGTTTGCATAGTTATCGTACCAACCCTTTTGACCTTGATACAAGTAGGATTGTGCGTTGTGAATGATGTAGTTACCGCTATAGTAGTTGGATGCGGTTTCGAACAAATAGTCGGGCGACAATTGTTGTTGCATCGTGTAAACGAAGTCTTCCGCTTTGATAGGCGTGCCGTCGTCCCACTTCAAGTCTTGACGAAGGGTAATAGCAAATGCGTGGTGACCTGTTTCTGCCATCGCTTCGGTGATGCCGTATTGACCAACGTAGTCAGCCGTTACGTCTTCGAGCTTGGTAGCCGCCGAGTATTGAACGGTGAAGTCGCCGTTAGCGATCGAGCCGTCTTCGTTATACTTATAGTCGAATTCGAAGAATGCGCTGTTCATGTAACCAGCCATATCAACGTTCGTTGCGTCGTTCGTTAAAATGGTGTTCCATCTGTCAGGCATTTGGCTCGTATAGTCGTTAAACGTATACTGTCTTGTGTCTTCGTGTCCCGTACGTTCACGTTTTTCGATTTGGTACGGTTTTTCGTTTCCATCGTCCTTTTTGCAAGCCGTTGCGCCGATTGCGAACAACGAGGTTGCAGCCATAACGAGGGAAACAAGTCTCATTCTGTTCTTTTTCATACTGTTTACCTCCAGTTTTCACTCCACACGGCGGAACAGCCCTTCGCCGTATAGATAAATTTTTCAAAATTTTCGTGCACCCCTTTTTAACGAGCGGAGCAAGCTCGACTATCCGCATTTTACGCCAAAGCGCAAATAATTACAAATAGTGACCTTATTATACCACATAATTTATCCCCTGTCAACGATTTTGAAACTGAAAAATACATAAAATAATTTTTTTTAATCAAAAAAATCGATTGATGGTTGCGTTTTTCCGTTTGCAATTTATTTTTTCGATAATTGCCGTTTTCTATGGTTTTTTGGCGTTTTTGCGCTATTTTTGCGCCGTTTTCGAGCGTTCTTTTGTCCGTTCCCCTATCGTTATGCACCAAATAACCTATCGCTATAAACGCAACGCGGTAATTTTATAAAACGTCCGCTCCCCTTTTACGCGCGCTAACGTATAAAAATAAAATAATCAAAAATTTGAACAATTTTTTATGCAAACGGTTGACATTTTCCTATGCGAAGTGATATGATTAAAACAATATTTATTTTATATATTATTAAGGAAGTTCGCAATATGCTGTTTGGGAAGTTTATCAATCGGTATTATTTGAAATATCTACATTTTATGTTGCTGGGGCTGATTGCCTTGGTGGCGGTTGACTATGCGCAGTTGGAAATACCCAAACTGTATAAATATCTAATCAACGGTATCAACACGGGAGTGGTGGAAATCAACGGCGAAACGCTTGCTTTTAATTTTGCGTTCGTGCTCAAATATATTTGCGAGCCGATGATGTGGATTATTTTCGCGATGGCGTTCGGCAGATTTACCTGGAGAATTTGTTTCTTTGGGGCGGGGATTCGTTTGGAAACGGATTTGCGCAGACGGTTGTTTAACCATTGTAAGAACTTATCGCAAAATTTTTATCAAGTGAACAAAGTGGGCGATTTGATGTCCCTATTTACCAACGATCTCGATACCGTACAAGAATCGTTCGGTTGGGGCGCGATGATGTTCTTCGACGCGGTGTTCTTAGGCGGTTTGTCTATTTTAAAAATGGCACAAATGCATGGGCTTTTAACTTTACTCGCCTTAATCCCCATGGGCTTTATGCTCGTCGTTTCCTTAATCGTAGGAAAATACATGACGCAAAAATGGGATAAACGCCAAGCCGCGTTTTCCAGCTTGTCCGATTTCTCGCAAGAGAGTTTTTCGGGAATCGCCGTTATCAAAGCATTCGTCAAAGAGTTTAAGGAACTTTGGGCGTTTAAAAAACTCAACAAAGAAAACGAACACGCGAACGTGGATTATACCAAAACCTCCACTCTTTTGCGTATTTCCGTCACCTTATTCGTTGAATCGGTCGTCTGCGTTATTTTGGGTTACGGTGGCTATCTCGTGTATTCCAAAACGCTCGATGCGGGCGAGTTGATGGAGTTCATCGGATACTTCAACTCGATTGTTTGGCCGATTATGGCAATTTCCGAGCTGATTGATATGACTTCGCGCGGGAAAGCGTCGCTCAAGCGTATCGGCGAGCTGTTGGAAGCAAAGCAAGACGTAGTTGATAAAGACGGCGCGGTGGATATTGAAAACGTACAGGGTAAAATTGAATTTAAAAATCTTACGTTTAGACATAATTTAGGCGAATACGACGCACTTATCAACGTGAATTTTACCATCAACGCCGGCGAAAACGTGGGGATTATCGGCAGAACGGGCGCAGGGAAAACCACGCTGGTCGATTTGATTTTGCGTAACTATAACGTACCGGACGGCACACTCTTTATCGATGATAAGGACGTGAACGATATTACCATCCACTCACTTAGAAATTACGTTGCGTACGTACCGCAAGATAATTTCCTCTTTAGCGATACCATTTCCAACAATATCGCGTTTGCCTCCGACACCGACGATTTCGAGTTGATTGAGCGCGCGGCACAGCTTGCGGAAGTGAGCGATAATATCGAGGAATTCAGCGAAAAATACGAAACGGTTTTGGGCGAACGCGGCGTGACGGTATCGGGCGGACAAAAACAACGTATCTCGATTGCACGAGCGCTTATGAAAAACGCCCCTATCCTGATTTTGGACGACTCGCTGTCGGCGGTAGATACCAAAACGGAAAAGAATTTGTTACAAAACTTACACGAGGAACGGGGCGGAAAGACGACGATCTTGATTGCGCACCGTATTTCCACCATCGAACAAATGGACAAGATCGTGTATATAAACGACGGTGAGATCGTGGCGGTCGGTACGCACGAAGAACTTTTGGAAACTTGCCCTTCGTACAAGGCAATGGCTGAATTGCAAAAATTGGAGGCGGAGAGAGAATAATATGATATTTGAAACATACTATCCGCTGATTATCACGGGCGGGATCTTGGGAACGTTCGCAATCATTTTCATCGTTGCCTACGCGCTGATTAAAGACAAAAAAGAATCGATGGGGTTTGAGAGAAATATCTCGGACAAAGAAATTATCAAGCGTTTGCTCGCATATGCGAAACCGCATTGGAAAGGCTTTGCGTTCGTGCTTGCGCTGATGCTCTTTTCCATTTCCTACGATATCATCGGCCCGTATTTGATCGGTAATATTCAAGGTTTGATTAAATCGGAATTTGAGCTGAGCGCGCTTTTTTGGCGTATCGGCTTGTACGCGAGTATTTTAATCGTGACGATGGTTTGTTCGTACGTGCAGGCAATTACACTCCAAAAAATCGGGCAAAAAATTATCTCGAATATCCGTTTGGATTTGTTTGAGCATATCGAACAGCTTTCGCACGAACAACTCAACCATATCCCCGTCGGGAAGTTGGTTACCCGCGTGACGAACGATACGAACGGCGTTTCTATGATGTTTACGAACATCATCGTCAACCTCATCAAAAACGTGTTCGTTATCTTGGGCGTACTTGTAGCGATGCTGTGTTTAAATTATATGCTGACGCTCATGATACTTTGTTTCGTGCCGTTTATCGTTTTGTTTACCGTTATTTTCCGTAAATTCTCCCGCCGTGCGTACAGACGGGTAAAAGATAGCACGACCGATATCAATACTTTCTTATCGGAAAACCTCTCGGGTATTAAAATTACGCAATTTTTTAACCGCGAAGAGAAAAAGTTAAACGAGTTTAGCGAAAAGAACGAAAAACTCGGTAAAGCCAAGTATAAGCAAATTTTCGTATTCGGTATCTTCCGTCCGATGGTGTTTATACTCTATCAAGCGTCCGTTTTGGCACTCTTCTTCCTTGGTGCGAAAGGTGCGCTGGACAATACGGCTATTTTGGGACAAGTGGTAACGAGTGATATCATCGTATCGTTCTATATGTATATATCCAAATTCTTCAACCCCATCCAAAACCTTGCCGAACAGTTTAACTGGTTGCAATCGGCGTTTGCATCGGCGGAAAAAATCTTTACCATTATGGATATGCAACCCGTCGTTGTGGATAGCGACGACGCCGTTGAATTGCCCGAAGTGCAAGGCAAAATCGAGTTTAAAAACGTTTGGTTTGCGTATAACGAAGGCGAATGGATTTTAAAAGACGTGTCCTTTACCATCGAGCCTAAACAAACGGTGGCGTTCGTTGGCTCGACCGGTTCTGGCAAAACCACTATTTTGTCGCTGATTTGCCGCAACTACGATATTCAAAAAGGGCAAATTTTAATCGACGGTATCGATATCAAAAAGATTAAAATCGCGTCGCTGAGAAAGCATTTTGGACAAATGCTGCAAGACGTATTCTTGTTCTCGGGCACAATCCGCGAAAATATACTGCTTCGCGAAGAAGGTATCACGGACGAAGAAGTTTGGGAGGCTTGCAAGTACGTCAATGCCGACTCGTTTATCTCCCGTTTCGATGAGGGGCTCGATTATAAAATTTTGGAACGCGGTAACAACTTCTCGGCTGGGCAAAGGCAACTCCTTTCGTTTGCGCGAACCATCGTGCATAAACCCGAAGTGATGATTTTGGACGAGGCGACTGCGAATATCGACACGGAAACGGAACAGCTCATCCAAAACTCGTTGGAAAAGATGATGAATATCGGCACGATGCTCATCGTCGCGCACCGACTTTCCACCGTACAGCACGCAGACAATATCATCGTGCTTTCGCACGGGGAAATCGTGGAACAGGGCAACCATTTCGACCTGCTTAAACAAAAAGGAAAATATTATAATTTATATACTTTGCAAAATAAAAAAGCCAACCTATTGCAAACGCAACAAAACGCCAAACAAGTAGGTTAATCGCTTGGTTTTAATAGAAAACTCCTCCACTCCATCGTGGAGGAGTTTTTTGTGCTCAAAATCCTAAGTCGGATCGTAGCCATGTCGTTCTGTGAGCCAAGGAGTTGTGTGATGAAATTCTCTTCCTAAGACCGCTTGGCCCCCGACTTCGCAACAAAACGCCAAACAAGTAGGTTAATCGCTTGGTTTTAATAGAAAACTCCTCCACTCCATCGTGGAGGAGTT
>JAZSMB010000043.1:0-4254 GCA_045535685.1 Candidatus Scatosoma sp. | reverse complement strand
GAACTGGTCAAAGACCCGCGCGTAAAAGCGGACGCGGACGATTCGAAAATTACCGCAGGATTCCACGATAAAAGTATCATCGCGGCGGTGTCGGGGATTTGGAATAAAACGGCGATTCAAGGATATTTAGGCGACAATTTCGCGGCGACGAAACTGCCCACCTACACGTACGCAAGAGGCACGAGCGAACAAGAGCAGGTGCAGCTTACCGCGTTTGCGGGATATAAATTAATGGGTGTAAACAACTACTCGAAAAACAAAACGGCGGCGATGGATTTTGCCGAGTATTTTATCAACCGCGAAAACCAAGTAAAGCGTTTCGAAGTATCTGGGTTTGTTCCCACGGACGAAACGGCGCGACAGGACGCAAAAGTGCAAGCGGATATGTGCGCGCAAGCGATTACGGCGCAACTGCAATACTCGAAAACGCAAAAGGACGTGCCTTCCACGATGTGGAATGCAATGAAAGGTTTGGGCGCGGCGATGATTACGGGCGCAACGAGCGGGAATTTCAGCGTTGCCGAGCAGTTGAAAGCGTGCGTGGACGCAATTGAGAAAAATTCGAGTAAATAAAGGGTATAAGGAGAGCTAATTATGGCGATGAACAAACGAAAAACTGCGAAAAACACGGGCGAAACGCCTACCGTGAAAAACGCGTTTTTACGAGGTTCTTGGTATACGCGGCTCTCCTTTTTATTTATGGGTTTTGGGCAAACGACGCGCGGACAATGGATGAAAGGTATATTATACGCGCTGCTGCAGCTTGCCTTTTCGCTGTTTTTTATCTTCTTTGGCGGAAAGTATATCACGCAGCTCTTTTCAGGAAATTTAGGTACGAAACTTTCAGGTCAGCAATGGAACGAGGAACTGCAAATTTTCGAAAAAGTGCAAGGGGATAACAGCTTTTTAATTTTGCTTTACGGAGTTGCTTCGCTCGTGGTAATTGTATTATACGGTATCGTTTGGCGCATGAACGTAAAGGGGAGTTATATCAACGACCAAAAATTAAAAAACGGCGAAAAATTACCTACTTTTTACGACGATTTCAAAAGCATTTTCGGCGAAAAATTCCACGTTACGTTGCTCACGCCGCCCTTTATCGGGTTGTTGGTTTTTACCGTTTTACCCCTGGTGTTTATGGTATTGATTGCGTTTACCAACTACGATTACGCGCATATGCCCCCGGGTAAACTTTTCGACTGGGTGGGAATTAGCAATTTCAAAAATTTTTTCCGTGCAGGCGTTGGCGGCGGTTTTGCGCCGGTACTTTTACGCGTACTTTTATGGACGTTCGTTTGGGCGTTTTTCGCTACGTTTACCAACTATTTTTTAGGGCTTTTGATCGCGCTGCTTATCAATAAAAAGGGGATACGGCTTAAACGGCTTTGGCGCACGCTGTTCGTTACGGCGATTGCCATTCCGCAATTCGTTACCCTGCTTTTGATGCAGAAAATTTTAGACGGCGACGGCATTTTAAATAAGCTGCTCGGCACAAATATTTTATGGCTCGCCGACCAACGCTATTTTTCACTTTTACCAAGAGTAATGATTATCCTCGTCAACGTTTGGATAGGCGTGCCGTATACGCTATTGCTTTGTTCGGGAATTTTAATGAACGTGCCTACCGATTATTACGAGGCGGCGAAAATCGACGGCGCATCGCCCGTTCGCGCGTTTTTTCACGTCACTTTGCCGTATATGCTGCACGTGACCACGCCGTATCTTATCACGCAATTTGTGGGAAATATCAACAACTTCAACGTAATATGGCTACTCACGGGCGGCGGGCCGGTGGATAACGTATATTACGGCGGCGGCTCGCAAGCGCAATCGACCGATTTACTCGTCACGTGGCTGTACCGCTTGACGACGGACGAAAACCCCAAATACAACGTGGCGTCGGTCATCGGTATTTTCATTTTCGTCATTAGCGCGGCGCTGTCCATTATCACTTATAACAAAACGAGTTCGGCAAAAGGGGAGGGAACGTTTCAATGAGTAGAACGCGCGTACGCACGTTTCATAATAATATAAGCAACGCGGTTTGCTATTGCGTATTGATTCTTTTGGGAATTTTGTGGATTTTACCCATCGCGTATTTGGTATATACCGCATTTCGCGAAGCGCCGTCCACGGGAATTATCAACACGCTGTTTCCCGGCGATTTACGGCTGGGGTTGGGTAACTTTACGCGGCTTTTTGCCGATACGATGTTTCCCAAGTGGCTGCTCAATACGCTCTTTGTCGCCACCTGTTCGTGCGCGCTTACTACGCTGTTTATTTTGATGGTCAGCTACGCGCTTTCGCGGCTGAAATTCCGTTTGCGCACGCCCATCGTCAATATCCTGCTCGTTTTGGGAATGTTCCCCGGGTTTATGAGTATGATTGCGGTGTATTTCATCTTAAAAGCGATGGGCTTGACGAATTCGTTGTTTGCACTCATTTTAGTATATTCGGGTAGTGCGGCGCTTTCGTACTACATCTGCAAAGGCTTTTTCGATACCGTGCCCAAGGCGTTGGAAGAGGCGGCGTATTTGGACGGGGCAAATCAACTGACGGTGTTTTGGAAAATTATTTTACCGATGGCAAAACCCATTATCGTATATACCGTACTCACGTCGTTTATCAGCCCCTGGTGCGATTTTATCTTCGTCAACACGATTATCAGCGATAGAAATCTATATACGGTGTCGCTGGGGCTGTATAAAATGATCAACGCCGAACGCAACAGCTTTAACCAAAACTTTACCGTGTTTTGTGCGGGCGCGTTCGTGGTCGGCGGTATCATCGTATCATTGTTTATGAGTATGCAACGCTACTACGTAGAAGGGATTACGAGCGGGGCAGTCAAAGGATAAAAAACAAGCCGAGTGGTGTAGATACAACCACTCGGCAAATCTTTTATTTGGTGTTTTTGACAACGATTTTTTCCAAGAGCGCAACCAGCGCGTACATTATAGCGGCAAGCACGCAAAGGATAAACACCGCGCTCATCACAAGGTCGAGCTTAAACACTTGCCCGCCGTACACGATCAAGTACCCGATACCCGCTTTGGATACGATATACTCGCCCATAATCGAGCCGATCCACGCCATACCCACGTTGATTTTCAGCATAGAAATAAAACTCGGCAGCGACGAGGGGATCACGAGCTTGGTTAAAATTTGCCACTTACTCGCGCCCATCGATTTGAGTAAAAGAATTTTATTTTCGTCCGTTGCCATAAACCCGTTGAGCATATTGAGTATGGCTACGATTAGCCCGATCAACACGGTCATAAACACGATGGCTTTGCTGCCCGTGCCAAACCAAATGATAATCAGTGGTCCAAGCGCAATTTTAGGCAGGGCGTTGAGTACGACCAAATACGGCTCGGAAACGCGGCGGAAAGCCTCGTTCCACCAAAGCAGGAGCGCGGTGGAGTAGCCTACGATAACGGCGATAAAAAACCCTGCCAGCGTTTCCCAAAGGGTGGTGCCTACGTGGTAAAAAAGCGAGCCGTCGGCGTATAATCCGGCGATGCAGTTCACGATGCGCGAGGGGGAGCTGGTAATAAAGGGATTTACCCACCCGCAGGCGGCGGATAATTCCCAAAAACCAAGCAAAACCGCCAAAAGCAAGCACCGTGCAAAATTGATAAAGATATTACGTTTTTTAACCGACGATAAGTAGCGTAAATGTTCAGGCGAATGCGTGATATTTTTCATACGTTTAATTCCCTCCATAAAAGTTCAAACCAGCGGGAAAACTCACTATTTTCTCGGCGTTTGAGCGGCTCGTTTTCGGGGAAATCAAGCGTGTGCTCAGCAATGACTTTTGCAGGGCGTTTACTCAAAACGAAAATGCGGTCTGCTACGGAAATCGCCTCGCTGATATCGTGCGTAATCAAAAGCGCCGTCTTTTTTTCGCTACGGATAATTTTATATACGTCGTCGCAAACGGATAAACGCGTTTGATAGTCGAGCGCAGAAAACGGCTCGTCAAGCAATAACACGTCGGGGTTGACCGACAGCGTGCGTATGAGTGCCGCGCGTTGCCGCATACCTCCCGACAGCGACGAAGGGTAGTTTTTCAAAAATTGTTTTAACCCGTACTTTTCCGCCAGCGCGAGTGCGCGTTCACGCGTTTGCGCGGTGGAAGTTTTTTTAATTTCCAAGGGCAAAAATATATTTTTTTCAATGGTGCGCCAGGGGAAAAGTTGGTCCTTTTGCAAAGTCGGATCGTAGCCATGTCGTTCTGTGGGCCAAGGAGTT
>JAZSMB010000039.1:0-2072 GCA_045535685.1 Candidatus Scatosoma sp. | reverse complement strand
CCTCTTGGGTACTTCTGCAACAGCTCAATTTCTTCTTTCTTATTCAAAAGCTATACTACTATACCACATTTTTCGAGCGTTGTCAAAGCTTTTTGCCTTGAAAATATGAAAAATTTTCTTTTTTTATTTTTTCCCCTTCACCTTCCCTATTATAAAACTTTTTTGATAAAATATTCTCAAATACTTGACGGATTTTTCACAATCGTTTATAATGTAATCGTTGCAAAAATATTTTTATATGGAGTGTATATGTCATGAAAGTAATCATTACCGAAAACTATGACGAAATGAGCAAAAAAGCAGCGGAAATCTTGATCGATATCGTCAAGAAAAATCCCAATGCTATCCTTGGTCTTGCAACGGGTTCGAGCCCGATCGGGACCTATCAATATATGGCGAAAGACTGCAAGGAAAACGGCACGTCCTATAAGAACGTTTCCACCGTTAACCTCGACGAATACGTTGGTCTTACCGCCGACCACAACCAAAGCTACGCATACTTTATGCGCACCAACCTTTTCGACAGTATCGACATCAATCAAGCAAACACCAACCTTCCCTGCGGCAGCGCGCCCGACGCGCAAAAGGAATGCGACCGCTATAACGCGTTGCTCGAAGAAATGAAGCAGGACGTTCAAGTGCTCGGTCTTGGCTCGAACGGTCATATCGGCTTCAACGAACCCGGCACTCCCTTTGATTCCGTTACCCACCTTGTCGATCTCACCGAAAACACCATCAAAGACAACTCCCGTCTTTTCAACTCCATCGACGAAGTACCCCGTCAAGCCCTTTCCATGGGCATCAAAAATATCATGCAAGCGAAGTCCATTCTTATGGTCGTATCGGGTAAGAACAAAGCCGAAGCGGTGAAAGGTATGGTCAAGGGCGAAATCACTCCCAACCTTCCTGCGTCCGTTTTACAGCTCCACCCCTTCGTGACCATCATTTGCGATAAGGACGCGGCAAGCTTGCTTTAAGGTTTATCAATTTTTCGATTAAGCCTATCAATTTTTTCTATTGAACCCTAAAAACCGTTGTAAACCCTTGGTTTATGGCGGTTTTTTTGTGTAGAAGTAAACTTTTTTTCTCGTGCGCGCGACATAAATAATAATTCGTTTTGTTGATAAAATGATTGCCTTTTTCTCGTTTTTATGATACAATGTCTATACTGCGCATTATGCGCGGTCACAAAAATAGAAAAAATTAAGTGAAAGGTAAATCAGATGATTTTCGTTTCAAGGAGGTAATTATGAAATTATTTAAGAAACTTGCAGGTCTTTGCCTTGCCCTTACGTTCTGCGCAGGTCTTTGCGCAGTAGCGAGCTGCGGCGGTAAAGACAAGGACACGGACAAAGATTCCACGCCCGTAACGAGCGAACAACCTGGCGAAGCTACGTGCTACACCGTAACCGTACTCAACGCAGACGGTACGCCTGCAACGGACGTAAGAGTGCAATTTTGCATTGTTGAGGCAAATGGTAGCCTCGGCGGATGTCTTATGTCCGTACCCGTAGATGCGAACGGCGTTTGCGAATATCTCCCTATGGGCTTCCCCGGCGCACGCGTTTACGAAATCCACGTACTCAACGCGGACGAATCCGCCGCTTTTGAGCTTACCGATGTTGTTAGAACGGAAGCTACGTTCGGCGCATATACGGTTACTTTGGCTGAATAAGAAAAAACAAACTTTTTGGAGTTATTATGAAAAAAATCTTTAAGAAAATTACTTGGCTTTCCGCAATCATGACCCTTTGCCTTGGTCTTGGCGCTGCGGCGAGCTGCGGCGGCGGTGGCGGCGACGATAACGATACGTCCACGCCCCCGACGAGTGAACAACCCAGCGGAAGCGAAGGCGGTTCTAGCGACGGCGAAACGAGTGAGGGCGAAACGAGCGAAGGCGATTCTAGCGAAGAAAACGATCCCCCTGAACTTTCTTATTCGTACAGAGTTGCCGTTCAAACCCCTACCGACTACGGTATGGGCAACGTGACCGTTCATCTTGTAGATGAAATGACGGACGAAATCATTGCAACGGAAATCACGAACTCATCCGGCTTTGCCTACTTCATGGA
>JAZSMB010000095.1:0-18315 GCA_045535685.1 Candidatus Scatosoma sp. | reverse complement strand
CTACAGACGGTTGCGTAGTAAAACGCGAGACGGTAGCGCCTGAAATGCTTGTACTCGAAGGCCCTGCAAAGGTATATGAATGTGAAGAGGAATGTATCGCGGCAATTTACGGCGGTAAGATCGAAAAGGGCGACGTAGTGGTGATTCGCTATGAAGGTCCTGCGGGTGGTCCCGGTATGCGTGAGATGCTTTCGCCCACGTCGGCGATTGCGGGTATGGGCTTGGATAAGGACGTTGCGCTCATTACGGATGGACGTTTCTCAGGTGCAACGCGCGGTGCGTCGATCGGGCACGTTTCCCCCGAAGCGGTTTCGGGCGGACCGATTGCGTACGTGCAAAACGGGGATATCATTTCTATCGACATTCCCAACTATTCGATTAAGCTCAACGTGTCCGACGAAGAACTTGCAAAGCGCAAGGCAAATACCGTCTTGAAAAAGAAAGAAGTAAGCGGATACTTGAAGAGATACGCGGCGCAGGTATCGTCCGCCGACAAAGGCGCAATTATTAACAAGTGAATTGCGTTGCTATGCAACGCGTGAATTGGCTAAAGCCGTGAATTGAACGCTTCGCGTTCGTGAATTGCAAGGCTATGCCTTGCGTTAAGGAATATTTTATATATTCTTCCGCAACGAATTGCTTTCAACGAAAGCAATTCAATTCACGAGAGCCATAGGCTCTCAATTCACGTTTTCATCAGAAAACAATTCACGACGGCGAAAGCCGTCAATTCATACTATTAAAAGAAGGAACTATCATTATGTCAATGACAATGACGCAAAAAATACTCGCGGCGCACGCGGGCTTGGAAAAAGTAGAAGCAGGGCAGCTTATTTTGGTCGATTTAGACCGTGTGCTCGGCAACGATATCACTTCTCCCGTAGCGATCAAGGAGTTTGAAAAAATCGGCGCGACCGAAGTCTACGATAAAGACAAAGTGACGATGGTCATGGACCATTTCGCGCCTAACAAAGACATTAAAGCGGCGGCGCAATGCAAAATGTGCCGTGACTTTTGCGATAAGCACGAAGTTACCCATTTCTACGACGTAGGCAGAATGGGAATTGAGCACGCGTTGCTTCCCGAAAAGGGACTTGTTGTGCCTGGGGACGGTGTAATTGGCGCGGACTCCCACACCTGCACCTACGGCGCGCTCGGCGCGTTCTCGACGGGCGTTGGCTCGACGGATATGGCGTGCGGTATGGCGACGGGGAAGGCGTGGTTCAAAGTGCCTTCCGCAATCAAGTTCGTGCTCAAAGGTAAACTGAACAAATATGTTTCGGGCAAGGACGTAATTTTGCACATTATCGGCAAAATCGGCGTGGACGGCGCGCTCTATAAGTCGATGGAATTTGTCGGCGAAGGGGTGCAGTCGCTCACCATTTACGATCGCTTGACCATTTCGAATATGGCGATCGAAGCAGGTGCGAAGAACGGTATTTTCGAAGTGGATGAACAAACGGAAGCGTACGTAAAAGAACGCTCGGATCGCGAATTTAAGGCATACAAAGCGGACGAAGACGCGGTGTACGACGAAACGTACGAAATCGATTTGAGCGATATCAAACCGACGGTTGCTTTCCCGCACTTGCCTGAAAACACCAAGACCTTTGATGAAATCGGCGAGATTCCCATCGATCAAGTGGTGATTGGTTCTTGTACGAACGGTCAGTATAAGGACATTGCGGAAGCTGCGGAAATTTTGAAGGGCAAAAAGATTGCCAAGCGTGTGCGCGCAATCATTATTCCTGCAACCCAAGACGTCTATATGAAAGCGGTAGAAAACGGGCTGGTGAAGATTTTCATTGAAGCAGGCTGCGTAGTTTCCACGCCCACTTGCGGACCTTGCCTTGGCGGCTATATGGGTATTTTGGCGGCAGGCGAAAGAGCGGTCGCGACGACGAATAGAAATTTTGTCGGTAGAATGGGGCACGTAGAATCGGAAGTATACTTGGCGTCCCCTGCGGTGGCGGCGGCGTCGGCGATTATGGGTAGGATAGCCGAACCTAAGGAGGTAATGGAATGATTTTTAACGGAAAAGCGATCAAATACGGCGACAACGTAGACACCGACGTTATCATTCCTGCGAGATACTTGAATACGAGCGATCATAAAGAGCTCGCTTCCCATTGTATGGAAGACATCGACAAGGATTTCGTCAACAAAGTGGAAAATGGCGACATTATGATTGCCGGCTTTAACTTCGGGTGCGGATCTTCGCGCGAACACGCGCCCATCGCCATTAAGGCGAGCGGCATTTCCCTTGTAATCGCAAGAAGCTTCGCAAGAATTTTCTATCGCAACTCGATCAATATCGGTCTTGCAATTTTGGAATGCGATGAAGCGGTGGACGGGATTTCGGACGGCGATAAGGTGGTAGTGGATTTGGATAACGGCGTTATCTATAACCGCACGACGGGCAAGAGTTTCAAAACGCAGCCCTTCCCCGAATTCATCCAAAAAATTATCACGAACGGCGGACTCGTTAAGTCTATCCAAAAAGGCGACGTAAAATAAAAAAGCAAGGGGCAGGTACGCGTTGAAATGCGTTCAGCCCCTATAATCCCTAATCAATTAGGGAAAAACCTATACGAAGGTGAGATTATGAAAGAATACAAAATCGGTTTATTGAAAGGGGACGGTATCGGACCTGAAATCGTAGAGAGCGCGGTACGCGTTTTGGAAGCGGTTGGCAAAAAGAGAAATATCGGCTTTACCTTCACGCCCTATCTTATTGGCGGCGCGGCGATTGACGAATGCGGCAAGCCTTTACCCGAAGAAACGGTGGAAGGTTGTTTGAACTCCGATTCCGTATTGCTTGGCGCGGTTGGCGGCCCGAAATGGGATACGCTCCCTGGGGATTTGCGCCCCGAAAAGGCACTCCTTGGGATTCGCGCGGCGATGGGGCTTTTCACCAATCTTCGTCCTGCGAAATTATACCCTGCGCTCAAAGGCGTTTGCCCGTTGCGTGAAGACATAGCGCAAAACGGCTTCGATATTATGATTGTTCGCGAGCTTACGGGCGGTATCTATTTTGGAGAACGCGGTTATCGCGAGGGGAAGTACGGCGAAGAAGCGTACGACACCGAAAGTTATAGCCGTATGGAAATTGAACGCATTGCGCGCGTGGCGTTTGAAACGGCGAGAAAACGCAATAAAAAATTGACGAGTATCGACAAGGCGAACGTGTTGGAAACGTCGCGGCTTTGGCGTAAAATCGTGCACGAAATCGCGGCGGAATATCCCGACGTGGAAGTTTGCGATATGCTCGTGGATAACGCGGCGATGCAGCTCGTTAGAAACCCCTCGCAATTCGACGTTATCGTAACGAGTAATATGTTTGGGGATATTTTATCAGACGAAGCGTCGCAAATTACCGGTTCGATCGGTATGTTGCCCTCCGCGTCTTTGTCCGATAACACGCGCGGATTGTACGAGCCCATTCACGGCTCTGCGCCCGATATTGCAGGGCAAAACAAAGCCAACCCGATTGCTACCATTTTGTCGGCGGCGATGATGCTGTTGTATGCGTTTGATGAAAAGCAAGCGGCGGACGCGATTGTTTTAGCGGTGGATAAAGTATTAAACGAAGGATATCGCACGGCGGATTTGGCGCGTGGCGGTAACGCGCTTACGACCGTGGAAATGACGGATAAAATCATCGAAAGGTTATAAGTTATGCGCAATCAAAAGCTGAAAAACGTATATGAGAAATTATGCCTTGTCAGCGTGTTTTCTTCCGTAGTGGAGAAACCGCTCTTCAAGGCGTTTTCCGCATATTGCGAACTTGACCAAAATGCAAGCGCGGCACAAAAAAACAGGGCGTATTCTGCGTTCGTGTCGGAAATTTATCTTGGTGGCGGTTCGCTGACCGAGTTGGTTTTACGACAAGTTTTCGAAGATGAGAACGTATACGTAAAAGCGGTTGCCAAAAAGCAAAAAGTGCTTTCCTGTATCGAACAAGCAGTAAAAAGCGAACTTGCAACGTTTGCCGATTTCGGTGCATTGACAAGCGAAGATTTTGCTTTGGATATGGGGCTTATGGACGAGGTTTTACCTACCTTTCAAGCGTTCAACGCAGACATGGTAGCCCTGTATAAGAAGAGATTAAAACAAATCGATAAATACGGATACGGAATTTTCTCGGCGAAAGGAATGTTCCGTTTGTCCGACGATAAACAAATCGAAGCGATTGCCAGCGCGGATACCATCGGCATGGAAGCGTTCATCGGGTATCAAGACGAGCGTATGAAAGTAATCCAAAACACACGCGCGTTCGTGGACGGCAAACCTGCGGCAAACGTACTCCTTTGCGGGGACGCGGGTACGGGAAAATCTTCTACCGTCAAAGCGGTTGCAAACGCATTCTTCGACGAGGGCGTGCGCTTGATTGAACTTAGAAAAGACCAACTTTCCTTGTTGCCGCTGGTCATGAGTAAAATTGTCGGTAATCCTTTAAAGTTTATTATTTTCATAGACGATTTGTCCTTTAGCAGGAGCGACGATCATTTTAGTATGTTAAAAGCGGCTTTGGAAGGGTCGGCGAGTGCGAAAGCGGATAACGCGGTCATTTATGCGACGAGTAATCGACGCCATATCATCAAAGAGAGTTTTGGCGATCGAGAAGGGGACGACGTGCATAGAAACGATACCTTGCAAGAAACGCTTTCTTTATCCGAACGGTTTGGGCTTGTGGTACTTTTTTCCAAACCCAGCAAAGCGTTGTATTTGCAGATCGTAAAAGAACTTGCGCATAAAAAAGGCGTGCAAATGGACGAGCATATTTTAGAAATCAAAGCGGAAGAATTTGCTCTTCGAAAAGGCAACCGTTCTGCGCGTTGTGCTGAGCAATTTATCGCAAGTTTATTGCAATAAGACACACAAAAAACGGAAAACATGGCGGCAGGTATGCGATGAAACGCAAAACGCCGCAATAATGGGAGATAGGATATGTTGACGATTGATAACGTTTACAGAGCGAGTAACGCACTCAAAGGCGTGGTTAGAAAGACGGACGTACTGTACGCGCCCAAACTTTGCGCAGGTACGGATTTGTACTTAAAAACGGAAAATTTACAAATTACCGGCTCGTTCAAGGTGCGCGGCGCGTATTATAAAATGACGCGTCTTACTGAAGAAGAAAAAGCGCGAGGCGTCATTGCTTGTTCGGCGGGGAATCACGCGCAAGGCGTTGCGCTCGCGGCGCAAAAGAACGGTATCAAGGCGGTAATTTGCTTGCCCGACGGCGCGCCGATTTCTAAAGTGGAAGCAACCAAAAGCTACGGCGCGGAAGTGTGCTTGGTAGAGGGCGTTTACGACGACGCGTATCAAAAAGCGCTTTCCTTGCGCGATGAAAAGGGCTACACCTTTATTCATCCGTTCAACGACGAGGACGTTATTGCCGGGCAAGGTACGATTGCACTCGAACTCATCGAACAAATTCCCGATTTGGACGCGGTAATCGTCCCCATCGGCGGCGGTGGATTGATTTCCGGGATTGCTTATACCATTAAAACGCTCAATCCGCGTGTGAAAGTCTACGGCGTACAGGCAAGCGGCGCTCCGTCCATGAAAAACTCGGTTGTGCACGGACAAATCGAAGAACTTTCTTCTGTTTCAACGATTGCCGACGGTATTGCCGTGAAAAAGCCGGGCGATACGACGTACGAGATTTGCAAGCAATACGTGGACGATATCGTGACCGTTTCCGACGATGAAATTTCCGCGGCGATTTTGGCGCTTATGGAACAACATAAACTCGTCACGGAGGGCGCAGGCGCGGTTGCGGTTGCGGCGGCGATGTTTGGTAAAATCGACTTAAAGGGCAAAAAGGCGGTATGCGTACTTTCGGGCGGTAATATCGACGTGACCATTTTATCGCGTGTAATCAAGCGCGGACTTTTGATGTCGGGCAGAAGTTGTCAACTTATGATCGAGCTTGTGGATAAACCCGGACAGCTTAAAAACGTATCGCGGATTATTGCAGACTTGGGCGGAAACGTTACCAGCGTGCATCACGAACGTGCGAACGAGGGCTCGGACGTAAACGGTTGTTATTTGCGTATTATTTTGGAAACGAGAAATTTCGAGCATATCGGACAAATTAAAAAAGCGCTTACAGATTTTGGGTTTAAGTTGTTAGATTGATAGAAAACAAGCACCCATGTATGCGATGAAGAGAGAAAGGAGTAAAAAGATGGAACTTAAAAAAGTAGCGACGGATAACGCGCCTGCGGCAATCGGGCCGTACTCGCAAGCGGTTGTTTGCGGGGAAATGGTATTTACTTCGGGGCAAATCCCCATCAATCCCTCTAATGGAAAAGTAGAGGCGGAAACGATTGAAGCGCAAACCGAGCAAGTAATGAAAAATTTGGGAGAAGTACTCAAAGCGGCGGGGAGCGGTTATGAAAACGCGGTAAAAACCACTTGTTTTTTGGCGGATATTGCGGATTTTGCGGCGTTTAACGGCGTGTACGCTCGTTATTTTACTACTTGTCCTGCAAGAAGCTGCGTGGCGGTAAAAGACTTGCCCAAAGGCGTAAAAGTGGAAGTGGAAGTGATTGCTACCATTAAATAAGTGGTATCGTAAGCAAAATAAGGGGAAGTATGTTAGAAACAGTACGTAATAAAATCGTGCAAGTGCGCGAAAGTAATAAGATTTTACAAGCGATAGAAGGGTTTTTGCAAAGCCGTTGGTTTATCGTGGCGTTAACGGCGTTTATTTGTTTGACGCAGACGTTTGGTTTGGATATGGTCGGGTTTATCGGCTTGGCGCTGTCGTTTGTGTATATTTGCATTTTTAGTAAAAATATCAACCCTATCGTGCCCATCGTTTGCCTTGCTATCTATTGCGTTTCCACGCAAAACAGCCCTTGGGTAGAAACTTCGGGAATGATAATAGGAGCAGACGGCGCTATTTCTTTTGGCGAAGTGGCGACGCTGTATTATTCAACCTTCTTTACCGTACTGCTTTGCGTAGGAATTCCGCTTTTATTATCGGCGGCGGTTTTCCGCGTGCTGGTATTTGGCGAGTGTAAAAAGGCTTTTACGAAAAACAGCGTATTCATCGGCTTAGCGGTGTTGAGCGTATCCTTTTTATTATCGGGTGCGTTTTCGCCCAGTTGGACTTGGGAAGATCTTTTTTGGGGTGCCGTTCAGGCGGCGACGTACTTTGGCGTTTACGTGTTTTTTGCCGCGTGTATTGATAAAAAGTCGTTCACGCTCGATTATATTGCAAACGTAATGCTTGCAGGTTTGGCTTGTATGATTTGGGCGGTTGCGGTAATGTATATCCGTAATTTTCATTTGGTAAACGGACTTTCTTCTAAGTGGAAAGACTTAATGTCGTACGGCTGGGGCGGAACGAACACGGTCGGGACGTACATTGCGTTTACTTTGCCTGCGTGCTTATATAAAATGCATACGCAAGAAAAACGCAGATGGGTTTGGAGCGTCGTGCTTGCGCTTGGAATGCTTACCGCCTTACTAACCCTTTGCCGTTCGGGAATCGTGGTTTCTGCACTTGTCGTAATGGTCGGATTAACGATTGCGGCGATTAGAAAAGATACGCGTAAACACGCGCTTTGGACCATCGGCGTATATCTTGGTATAGCCGGTATCGTTGCGTTGGTAATTTGGTTGAGTGGAAACGCCGAGCAATTATTGCAATATTTCTTTGTAAAAACACAAGCGGATTCATTAAATTCTTTAAGTAGCGGTCGTTTGGCGATTTGGGAACGACATTTTGAGCATTTCTTAAAAGATCCCGTTCTTGGCGGCGGGCTATTGGTAGATTTTGACGCTTGGGCAAACTCCGGGTTCGTGCAAAAAAGCGGCGGATTTGCATTCTACGGCGTTTTGGCGCACAATCTTATTTACCAAACGTTGAGCGGTGGCGGTATCGTGGGTATGCTCGCCTTACTTACGCACGTGTTGACGCTTGGAAAACGTACGGCGAAAAAACACTCGTACGCGAGAAGTTTTTTAAGCATTACGTTGGGTGCGTTCTATTTTCTTTCCATGCTCGATAACATTTTCTATATGGCGCATTTCACGTTTTTATATATTGCAATCATCGTTGCCATTGAAGCGGACGTGAAAAGAGTGACGTTGGAGAAAACGAATGAACGAACAACCGACCAAACAGAAGAAAACGCATAAACCGCGCGTTGTATTCCCGTTTGTGGAAGCGGGAATGGGGCATATTATGCCCATGCGCTCGATTGCGGACGCGTTTGAGAAAAAATACGGGGCGTATTGCGAAGTGGTACGGTCCCGTTTTTATCAGGAAACACAAGAAAAACCACTCGTTCAATTTGAGCGTAATTTGGCGAACGAGGCAAAAAAATACGCCAAAAATTCTGTTTACGGATATTTGAATATGTTCTTGATGAACGTGTTTTCGCCGTGGATTTTGCCAAAAATTATCATGGACGTGTATATACCCGGCGCAGGCAAAGCGGCAAAACGGCATATGCAAGAAATGCAGCCGGATATGGTGGTCAGTACCCATTGGTCCACCGGCTATTATGCAGAAAAATTAGAAAACAAGCCCATTACCGTGCAATACATTCCCGATGCGAGAGTGATTCCGCTTTGGCGATACCCCAGCGATTATTTGCTTATTTCCAAGCAATCGGGCAGGGAAGAAGCGATTAAAAAATATCCTCGCCGATTTAACGAAAAAAACTGCTTGTTAACGCCGTTTGCCATTCGCGAAGACGCATTGGATATGCCGACGGATAAAAAGGCGCAACGGCGCGCGCTGGGCTTGGACGAAAATAAGTGCACCGTTACTTTGATGGACGGCGGGTACGGAGTGGGGAAAACGCTTAAAATCGTGAAAAGGCTGATTCAGCTGGATCTGCCTTTGAACGTGATTGCGATTTGCGGGAACAACGAAAAGAGTAAAACCGCGCTTTCCACGCTGAAAACGGGCGCAAATTTAACCCTCAAAGTAGAGGGCAAATGCAACGCGCTTACGTACTTATCCGCTTCGGACGTGCTCGTGGGCAAGAGTGGGGCGTCCACCGTTGCGGAAGCGACGTTTTTCTCTTGCGCGATTATCGTGAGCAAATATGCGACCACGATTGAACGGGATAACGCCAAATATTACGAGCATACGGTTGGGAACGCGTTGAAAATATTCAACGTCAACGAAATCGTGCAAACGCTTAAAATTTGGTGCGAGGACGATGAAGAGTTAAAAATGTTACAAGCGAACGCGCAAAAGGTGCACGGAGAATACGGGAGCGAGAAAACGGCGGATTTGTTGTTTGCTTTGCTCCAAGAAAAATTCCCGCAATTAAAAGACGTACGAGTATAAAAAATATCCGTGATTTTTCACGGATATTTTTTATACGAGGGAAACGTTTTCGATTTTACTATTTTGGATATCCACCGCGTATTCTCGCACGTTAAACAACCGCTCGCCTTTTTTATAAACGAGCGCGCAAACGTTAGGTGTGAGCGTGGGACTAATCGAGATAAAATCGCCCAAATACGCACGCAGTTTTTCCTGTTCACGCTGTAATGCGTCGCTTAACAAATACGTATAGTCAACACCCAAAAGCACACTTTCAAATAACGCGTACGCAAGCAAACCTTCGGGCGGAATACCTTCGCGTATAGACGGTTGTAAAAGCGTGCGTTCGGTTGGGGTGAGCGTATCGTTTTGGATCGCCCACGAGCACTTTGCATATCTGCCTAACCGATCGGATAAAGGTACGCGCAGGGATAAAATGCCATCCTCCAAGCGAAATTCTTGCGCGGGTTCTATAAGTAAGCACTCGGCTGTTTGCGAGAAAACGGCGACCTGCGTAGGCGAGCGTAAAAGCAATAATTTTTGCTCAAAAATCACTTCGCAATCGACAAACGAGGGGGGCAGGGTTGCGATGAATAAGTTTTTTCCATCGTGGACGGATAAAAAAAGTTCGCCTTGTTTATACGCGGTCGCTAAGATATTTTCTTGCCTGCGTTGACAAATGACTTGCAAAGAAAAATCGCGCGGAGGAAAGCGGTAAGCGTAAATAGCGATACCGTCTTTTAGCAGATACACCTCGCAATTTTCAGGCGGGAACAGGCGGATATCCTCGCGCAAAAAAAAGGAAATCGGACAGCCGTTTTCGGGGGTGAGCGTGATGAATAACTCGTCGGATAAGTTGACGGAAATAAACTTTTCAAAATGATTTACTATACCAAAATACGCGCCGTTTACACTCAAAACGCAAGGCGTGCAGGATAAAAAATAGACTTTCATATTCTACTTATATTCTTTTTAAGAAAAAAAATGTATAAAATCAAAAAAACCGTCTATAATTTGTTCAAGATTTTGTTGGAGGACAAGTTTATGATGAAAATTAACGGTTATACCGAAGAAGAAGCGAGAAGCTTGGTAGAATACATCAAAGAGGGGAAAAGTAAGGGAAAAACGCTGACGTATTTGTTCGAAGCGTACGGCTTAGAACGGGGCAGAGCAAAAGGGAGCGTGCGCAATTATTATTACACGCTCATGAAAAACGAAAAAAACGACGAACGTATCGTAAAACTTTTGGACGGGTCGACGCTTTCCGTAGAGAAAATTAAAGAATTTACCGACGAAGAAACGGAAAAAACGTTGAAAAGTATTTTATTAGAAAAGAGTAAAGGTATTTCCGTCCGTCGCGCGATTTGCAATCTTGCTCGCGGTGATGATAAGCTGATGCTACGCTTACAAAATAAGTATCGTAACACCTTAAAAAAAGAACCCGACCGCTTAATCGAATTTGCGCGCGAGATGGGGCTGGAAGAAGAGGCGAAACGTATTCAAACGCACGTTAGAGGCGAAGATAAACGCGTTGTCCAAGAAAAACCTATGCTCCGCCGCGACTTTTTACGCCGTCGCTTGGAAAGCGAGATCAACGCTTTATACGACCGTTTGGCGCAAGCCTTAAAAGCGGAAAACGAGCGTTTGCGCGAAGAAAATAAAAAATTAAAAGAAGAACGCATCATCAAATAATCGAGTTTATAGAACGGATACGGGAAAAGCCTGCGCTTTTTCCGTATTTTTTATAAAAAATGCTTGACAAAAGCGAATACAGCGTGTAAAATAACATATGATATATAACAAATGATATATAAAGGAGAAAAGGAATGCCTCCCAAGGTAAAAGTTAGCAAACAAGACGTATTGCAAACGGCGCTTGCATTGGTTCGACAAAAGGGTGTGACGGCGCTGAACGCGCGCAATATTGCGAAACAGCTTTGTTGTTCCACGCAACCGATTTTTTCCAACTTTACGACGATGGACGATTTGCAAGGGGAAGTTGTCGGGGCTGCGTACGAGCGGTATTATACGTTTTTACAAAAGGAAGCGGAGAGTGGAAAATATCCAACGTACAAAGCGTTTGGCATGGCGTATATTCGTTTTGCGGAAGAAGAAAAGGAGCTTTTCAAACTCCTGTTTATGTGCGATAGAAAGGGCAGAGAATTTTTGCCTACGCAAGATTTTAAAACTTCGGTGGAAATGATTATGCAAGCCAACGCACTCACGAGAGAACAAGCGGAGTTGATGCATTTGGAAATGTGGGCGTGCGTGCACGGAATTGCAACCATGCTTGCCACTTCGTTTTTATCGTTGGAGTGGGAATTAATCAGCCGTATGCTCACCGACGTTTATCAGGGTGTTCGTAGTATGCAAACAAGCAAAGAGGGCGTACCATGTATGCGATGAAAATAGAAAATTTGACCAAACGCTACAAAGATATCGTGGCGGTTGACGGGCTGTCGCTGGACGTGGAACAGGGGGAATTACTCTCGCTGCTCGGTGTAAACGGCGCGGGTAAAACCACTACCATTAAAATGCTGTCTTGCTTGACGAAACCGACAAGCGGGGACGCGTATTTGCTTGGGAAGAGTATTTGCAAAGACAGCAAGCAAGTGAAGGCGTTGATAGCGGTATCCCCGCAGGAAACGGCGGTTGCGCCCGCCCTTTCCGCAAAAGAAAATTTAGAGCTTATGTGCGGTGTTTTTGGGTTTGATAAATCCAAACGCAAACAAAAAATAGACGAGCTAACTGCGCTTTTGCGTTTGGAAAGCGTACTGCATAGAAAGGCAGGGAAACTCTCGGGCGGTTGGCAAAGGCGTTTAAGTATCGCGATGGCACTCGTCAGCGAGCCGAAAATTTTGTTTTTAGACGAGCCTACGCTCGGGTTGGACGTTTTGGCGCGGAGTGATCTTTGGGATATTATTCGTGCGTTGAAAGGAAACGTGACGATGATTTTGACTACGCATTATATGGAAGAGGCGGAGGCGCTTTCCGATAGAGTGGCGATTATGAAAGACGGCAAGTTATTACTTTGCGATACCGTTGAAAGAATAAAAGCAAGGGCGGAAACGGACAATTTCGAACAGGCGTTTATCCGTGTCGTAAAAGGGGTGGAAAAATGAGAACGTTGACGTTTGCGAAAAGAAACGCAAAGGAAATTTTGCGTGATCCGTTAACCCTTTGTTTCGGTTTGGGTTTCCCGATCGTGCTGTTGTTGCTTCTAAGTGCCATTCAAGCGAATGTTCCCGTCGAGTTGTTTGAAATAGCCCACCTAACGCCGGGGATTACGGTATTTGGGCTTGCGTTTATGACGCTGTTTTCCGCTACGGTGATCGCAAAAGACAGGGGTAGCTCGCTATTGCAAAGGTTGTACGCCACACCCATGTCCGCGATGAATTTTATCCTCGGTTATACTTTGCCGATGCTCCCCATCGCGCTTACGCAAAGCGCGGTGTGCTATCTCGTTGCGATTATGCTTGGGCTGGAAGTGACGGTGGGGATTTTATGCGCGCTTGCGTTCGTTATTCCTATTTCCCTGCTGTTTATTGCGCTTGGATTATTGTTTGGGAGTATTTTAACCGACAAACAGGTAGGCGGAATTTGCGGAGCGCTACTCACGAATGTAACGGCGTGGCTATCGGGGACTTGGTTTGATTTGTCCTTGGTAGGGGGCGCGTTTGAAAGCGTTGCGTACGCGTTACCGTTCGTGCATGCGGTTGCGATGGAGCGCGCGTTGCTTGCGTGTGATTTTTCCGCGATCTTCCCGCATTTTTGGTGGGTGCTTGGGTATGCTGCCGTTGCGCTCGTTATCGCCGTTTGGCTGTTTTTAAGACAAATGAAAAAACAATAACGCTTATAAAAAATAAACAAGCCGTGCAGCTTCGAAAAGCTGCACGGCTTGTTTGGTAAGCCAAAGTTTCTTTAAATGATGATTTACTCACTCGCTTTTTTTGCGCGTTTTTGCGTAGGCGAATTTTCCGTTTCGTCTTCTTCCAAACGACGTAATTTTTCGTCTAACATTGCGTCCAACTTGTCTTGCACCTCTTGTTGACCTTTTCGAACGAGTGCGCGCATTTTATAATTGTTGGTAACGAGCAACGCGCCTGCAAGACCGCCTACGACTAACCCGATGGTAAATTTCTCCATAAACTCCCTCCCCAAGATAAAATTATCTTGTTTTAAGAGTATGTGAAAAAATGCGTTCGCTTATGCGTAAACGGTTAAAAAATGCCAAACGATAGGGGCAGGTATGCGATTAATCGAGTAACATTGCCTCGTCGCTGTCTTCAAATTGTTCGTATTGATGGCAAAATTCGGCAAACACTTCGTCCATAAGCTGAGGGTCTTCGATGGTGCAAAGACGTTTATCCTCGTCCGTGCCCTCTAAGTGGAAGATAACCACTTCGTCCTCTTCTTCTTCCGTTTCCGGTTCGGCTTTTTGGAAGAAACAATACCATTCGCCGCGGTATTCAATCGTGCCGATATGCAAGTACTTTTCTACGTTTCCGTCCTCGTCTTCAAGCTCCATAATACGGTCTTGTTCGTCGTCAAATTCTTCCGTCATTTCTTCTTTTTTCATTATTTTTACCTCGCTTTGTTTTTTGATTTTCGATAAATAGCTTTCTAAAATATACGACGCCGCAATCGAATCGATCGTCTTTTTTCGATCCTCGCGCTTGACGCCGCCCATAATTTGCGTGTCGCGCGCCTGCATGGTGGTAAACCGCTCGTCTTCTTCTTCGATAGGGAGGTCCGTCTTTTCCCTTAACGCCTCGATAAACCGACGCGTGCGTTCCGTTTGAATACTCTCCGTGCCGTCGAAGTTATACGGCATTCCGCACACGATCACGCCCACGCCGCGGTCTTGAGCGATTTTGGCAATCGCCGCGACGTCCGCGTTAAAATTCCCCGTGCGCACGTAGGTATCGCAGGGCATAGCGTACTCGTTAAACGGGTCGCTGATGGCTACGCCGATGCGTTTGTTTCCGATATCGAAAGCTATGGCTCGTTTACTAATCATAGCTATATTATAACACAAACGGTTGCGTTCGTCTATCGTTTCCGCGTGAAAAATAGATTTTTTTCGCTAAAACGCTTGACGAAAACAGGCGCAAAGGGTAAAATAGAAGGGTAGAGATACTTACTGTATTAACGCACAAAGGATAAAAATTATGAAATGGAAAGAAAACCGAGCGGCGAGTTTTATCATCGTCACGCTCATCTACGTACTGGCTACCGTCGTTGGCGTATATACCTATCAAGCGCTCGATTTTGTTTGGTGGTTATCGCTGCTCATCGCAGACATGGTAGCCACGATCGTCACTTTTGTTTTTAGCGTGCTGCTCAAAAATGCGTCCGTTTACGACCCGTATTGGAGCGTGCAACCGCCCGTGATTTTGGTGGCGTTTGCGCTGAAAAATCGGCTCACCGCGCTGGGCGTATTGCTACTGATCGTCGTATTTTTTTGGGCGATTCGTTTAACGGCAAACTGGGCGTATACGTTTGGAAATTTAACCCATCAAGACTGGCGGTATACGATGCTTTCTCAAAAGACGGGCGCGCTGTATCCGTTTGTTAATTTTACGGGTATCCATATGGTGCCTACGCTCGTTGTGTACGCGTGCGTTTTGCCGGCGGTGTATGCGATTAAAAACGCGCTTGCGCTTACGCCTATGAGCGTCGTGTTCTTGTGCGTATCCTTGCTTGCCGCAAGTATGCAGGGGATTGCCGATTTGCAAATGCATCAATTTCGAAAAAACCGCGACGGCGCGTTTATTCAGCGCGGACTTTGGAAATATTCTCGTCATCCCAACTATTTAGGCGAAATTTTAATGTGGTGGGGGGTTGGTTTGGCGGTAGTATCCGCCGCGCCGACAGCCATTGGACTTTTGCTGGGTGCGATTGCAAATACGGCGCTGTTCTTATTGGTAAGCATTCCTTTGGCGGACGGTAGACAATCGAAAAAAGAAGGATTTGCCGAGTATAAAGCGCAAACGCGCGCATTATTGCCCATTCGAAAATAAGAGGAGAAAAAGCGATGAATTTTACGGAAATCGCCCACGCAAGACAATCTTGTAGAAGTTATAACGCCGATAAAGCGGTGGAGCAGGAAAAACTGGAGCAAATTTTGCAGTCGGCTCGGCTTGCGCCGTCTGCTTGCAACGGTCAGCCGTATCAAATTACCGTTTGTCACGGCGAAAGCGCGAAAAAAGTAGCCAAAGCTACGCAGGGGATCGGCATGAATAAATTTGCCACCGACGCGCCCGTAATGCTCGTCCTTTCCGAAAAACCGTACGTGGCGTCGGCAGCGCTTGGTGCAAAAGTGAAAAAGAACGACTACCGCTCGATCGATATCGGAATTTTGGCTGCGTATATCACGGCGGAGGCAACGGCGCAAGGGCTTGGAACGTGTATTCTCGGTTGGTTAAACGATAATGAAATTCGTAAAATTTGCGGTGTAGACGGCGCGGTGCGGCTTGTGATTACACTCGGCTACGCAAAAGACGATGACAAACTCCGCGTAAAAAAGCGCAAGGATATGAAAGAGCTTGTAAATATCGTAAAATAAAGAAAAATAAAGCAAAAAACCGCTGTACTTGGTTGGGTACAGCGGTTGTATTTTTATAAGCGAATTATCTGTTTTCAAAGGCGAGTTTGATACCCATGTCTTTGATGAGTTTGCACGCCGTCTGCACGCGGCTGGCTTTATACTCGTGAATATTATGATTATCAAAGCCGACGGAGAGTTTTACGCCCGTTTTTTTAACGATTTCCTGTTGTTTTTTATTTTTGAAAAATTCGGTTACGTAATCGTAAGTTTTAAACCCGTGCGAGCTATCCAAGTTGACGTTTAACTCCCAAAAAATGCCCTGTTCCGCCATTTGCTTAAAGTAGCGGTACGGCTCTTCGCCCTGTTTTTCCAAGAAAGCAAACAAATCGGTGTGCGCGATACCGGTAGGGCAGCCGCAACGCTTGGCGAAGGTGAAAATATCGCCTTTTGCGATGGAAATTTGCGGTTTGTCCAGCCCCTCTACCAAACAGTAATCGAAAAAAGAAACGTCGGCGCTATTAGGCAGGGCGTAGTTGTCTTTCCCCACGCAAGTGGCGATCTCGATACCGCATAAAATTTTAATCTTTTTTGCGTATTTATCTTTTAACAAACGCATATGGTCGAAATAGCGCAACAACGCTTGGCCGTAATCGGTATTTAAATCCGTGCCCTGATTATAACAAGCTTGCTTGCGCGCCAAACCTACGCCGTGATTATGGTCGGAAATCCCCAGCATCGTAACGCCGTTTAGGATAGCCGTTTCGATCACTCGCTCGGGCGCGTCGTTGCAATCGAACGAATAATAGGTATGTGCGTGTAAATCTTGAATCATAGCGAACCTCAATCAAATGCCTTGCAAAATCCATTATAATACATTTTTTGGCGGAAAACAAGTAAATTGCGCAAAAAATTTTAATAAATATATCGAATTTTCGTGTTATCCGCGTTCGGCGGAGGGAAATCGGTAACGACGAGATCGTAATCGGAAAGGTCGGCAAGACGGTACGTGCCGTACGCGTCGAATTTGGTATGATCCACCAAAAGAATACGCTTTTTACAACGCTCGAACGCCACTTTTTTAATTTCTTTTTGTTCGATGGACCGCTCGAACGCTACTCCGTCGTTTACCGCCGCGCAGGAAGAAAGCATCAAATCAAACGAGAAATCGGCAAGCTGTCTTGCCGTCCACGACCCCGTTGCGGAGTTGGTGTTAAAATGTACGCTCCCGCCGAGTAAAATTAAATTAACGTTATTCTTTTTGGAAAGCTGAATGGCGGTTTGCAAGTTGTTGGTCACAACCATTTTATGGCTCAAGTCGATGCGTTCCGCCAAAGCGAGCGCGGTGGACGAACTGTCGATGAATACCGACTTAAAAGGGGGGATGTGCAAAATGGCTTTCGTGGCAACCCGTTCCTTTTCGCTGGCGTTTCTTTCCATACGGAAAAAGATAGAAACTTCTTCCGCGTTTTCAGGCAAAACCGCCCCGCCGTGACTGCGTTCGATTAAGCCCATCGTTTGCATTTCCGACAGGTCGCGACGAATGGTTGCCTCGCTGACGAATAACTCTTCGGCGAGTGTTTTTACACTCAATTTTTTATAAGCTTTCAACGATTGGAGTATATCTTTTTGTCTTTCCGTAAGCGCCATAATATTTTTCCTTGTAAAACTTGTATTTTTTTGCGCATTTTTTGCGCGTTTTTGCTTATTTGTGTTCATATTGTACCATAAAAAATTTCTTTTGTCAATCTTTCGAACATATATGACAAAAGAAAAAAAATGTGATATAATAATGTAAATATTTATATTTAGGTGTGTTATGAGAGAGTATTATCTTGCAATCGACATAGGCGCGTCGTCGGGTAGGCATATCGTTGCGTATTTGGAAGACGGCAAAATGATTACCGAAGAAATCTACCGCTTCGAAAACGGTCCTCAAACGAAAATTGCGTATGACGGCAAACCGCATATGGTATGGTCGGAAGAACGCTTATTCCAAGAAATTTTAAGCGGTTTGAAACGCGCGAAAGAATTGGATAAAGTACCCGTTTCCGTGGGTATCGACACTTGGGGCGTGGATTATGCGTTGCTGGATGAAAACGATCAAGCCATCGGCGGAATTTATTGCTATCGCGACGGGAGAACGGAGCAAACCATTCCGCAAGTACATAAGCAAATTCCGTTTGCTGCCTTGTACGAAAAAACGGGTATTCAGTTTGCGTCGTTTAATACGATTTATCAGCTTTTAGACGACAAGCTCAGCGGCAGAATGGAAAAGGCGAAGGGCATGCTGATGCTCCCCGATTATTTCCATTTCCGTTTAACGGGCGTAAAAAAGCAAGAATATACCAACGCCACCACGACGGGTTTGGTAAACGCCCTCACCCATCAATGGGACGAAGAAATTATCGAAAAACTCGGTTTTAAAAAAGAGTTGTTTGGCGAGTTGACGCAACCGGGAACGG